>NZ_JBSHBW010000047.1:0-47467 GCF_053612185.1 Streptomyces sp. NPDC054757 | reverse complement strand
GTCTGCTCCGCAGACACGCCGCGCCGTCGCTACGCGACGGATTGGATAGCGATGCTCCGCATCGCTGATGCGGCGTCACTCCGTGACGCAGGTCGGCCGCTCCGCAGCCGGGCTCGGTTCGCTCCGCGAAACCGAGCGTGAGAGATCCCGCTCCGCGGGATCTCTCAACGGAGTTCGCTTCGCGAACTCCTAAAGCTGGCTGCAGGGATGCGGCGGCGCTTGGGACCTCCCCAAGCGCCGGCCTGCTGCTAAGTCTCAAGGGTTCCGGGCCGCTCTTGTGTCGATGGGAAGCCTTCCGGAATGCTTCCTTAGTGGAATCCATGAGAAAAAGTTACGAGATCTCTGAGATTTCGGGGCGTTCCTCTTCGGCGGGGACAGTGTCGGCTTCACGGAGGATGCTCTGGATCAACTGGCTTCTATTTTTGGAGAGCTGGCCGTTCTTCTGGCTGGTGCGGACCTTGCAGAGCCAGGGTCCGATCATGACGCGTTCCCCGTCGACCTCGATCTCCTCCCGGGCGCCGGGAGGACGGTCGTGCCGTTCTATGAAGGCCCGCAGCAGTGTGGCTGTTTGTTCGAAGGAGCGGCGTTTTCTGGTCTGGGGCGTGCTGGGTATGGAGGGGGCGGTGGTCTTCTTCGTCGACAGGGTGATGTGGTCTGGGGTGAGGTCGAGGCGGGCCAGGAGGTGGCGTTGGCCATCGTCAAGAGTGTTCCAGGTGGTGAGCTGGCGCTGCAGCCAAGTGCCGACTTTTACGCCGTCAATCACCGTGTCGCGGCGCAGAGTTGCGGGGTCGTGTCCGTCCTGGATGTGGCGGGCCAAGAGGTGGTACTTGCGGTGCCAGTCGGGTCCGTGCGGGAGGAGCCAGTCCGG
The DNA here is from genome assembly GCF_053612185.1 of Streptomyces sp. NPDC054757. Lineage (NCBI taxonomy): Bacteria > Bacillati > Actinomycetota > Actinomycetes > Kitasatosporales > Streptomycetaceae > Streptomyces > Streptomyces sp. NPDC054757. Next base: position 46,599 of record NZ_JBSHBW010000047.1, on the reverse strand, counting down.
GTCGAGGACGATGAGGCGGATGTGGCGGGTTTCGGGGAGTTGGCCTTTGCGGGCCAGACCGCGTTGGTCGACGAGGAACTGACCGCCGGGAGCATAGGCGGGGATGGCGAGGTGGCCGTGTTCGGTGTGGAAGGCCTCGATGAGGGTCATGTTGCCTTCGAAGGCGGCTTCATTCTCGTCCCAGATCATGCCGAGGGTCTCGAGTTCGGCGATCCAGTCCACAGTGAGGGTACGTCGGCGGTGGGCGGTGCGTTGGCCAGCGATGAATGCTCCCAGGCGGTAGCCGTATGCGTCGGTGTAGTCGACCGGGACCTTCAGATGGCCGTGTTCGGCGTGGTAGCGGGTGGCCGCAGCCAGGCCGGCGCGGCGGGGTGCGGAGAGCACCGCGCCGGCCGACGGCCAGACCAACAGGTCCATGGCGCGGGCGATCGCGTGTGGGTCGAGGGTGAAGTCGAAACGGAACCGGCGTGCAAGAAGGCGGTGGGTGCTGTCGTCCAGGCGGTGCGCGGTGGCCTTGCGGGGGGCGCGGGCAGCGATGGTCTGGTCGTGGTGGCGCAGCGCGGCGGTGATCAGCCAGAGGGCTTCGAAGGGGGTGTCGAGGAGGTCGGTGGGGTCGGCCTCGGGTGGGATGTAGGCGGGGATGACCAGGCTCGCGGTCTTCACGTCAGTGGTGGGGGGTTTGCGCAAGGCGCGGCCCAGTGCCTGGACAATTCGGCGCACGCTCTCGGTGCGGGAGGCGAAGACGATCGCATCTACGACCGGCAGGTCGATGCCTTCGGACAGGACTTGGGCGTTGGTGATCACTGCACGGTCGGCGTTCATGAAGCGGCCGAGGATTTTGGCGCGCTGGTCGGGGGTGTGGTTGCCGTTGATTGAGGAGACGGAGAGCTTCGCGGCCCAGGAGGGGCGCTGGTCGGGTGGGAGGGTGCGCAGGGTGTGGGGGAACTGGCGGGCGAAGTCCGCGGCGTCTGCGACCTGCTGGAAGTAGACGATCACATGCTTGAGGTCGTGTTCGGTCATCGCTTTGAGGACGGCCAGGTGCAGGGCGGTCGTCCGGCGCGTGGTCGGGGTGAAACCTGTGTGCGTGCCGTCGGGGTCGGTCAGGACGGTGCGGAGGACGGTGTCGGTGATGGTGGGGACGAGGAGCTGGTAGTCGGCCAGGACTCCGTCCTCGATCGCCTGGGCGTGGGTGTAGGTGTGCAGGCGGGGGCCGAAGACTTTCGGGTCGTCCATAGAGGCGATCAGGGACGGGGACTCCCATGCGGGTGCGGTCGAAGCGGTCCGCATGGGGCGCGGTCGGGTATCCGGTGCTTCGGCCAAACGGGGGGCCTCCCATTCGTAGGGCGTCGCGGTCAGGTAGAGGCGGCGGTCGGTGCGGATGCGGGAGGCGTCGTGGACCATCGTCCACTCTTTGTCCCAGGAGCCTGCGGTGCGGTGCGCCTCGTCCACGATCGCGAGGTCGAAGACGGGAGCCGGGAAGACGGAGTGCTGGATCTCCTCGATCCGCTGGAGGGAGTCCAAAGTGACGAATACGGTCGCCCGCTCGTTCTTCTTGGCGCGCTGGGTCAGCCAGTACGCCAGGTACTCCCCCGACCCCGTACTGCTCGCCCCGGCCTCAGCGAGCACGGGGTGCTTTTTTGCGTTCAGTGACGACACCGCCATCAACGGCTCGGTCCGCCCGTCCGCGCGGGCCGCCGCCGCCCACTGGCCGATTAGATCCCTCGAAGGGACCACCACCAGCAGGAACCGGATGTCGAGGGCTTCGGCCGTACGCAGTGCGCTCAGTGTCTTGCCCGTGCCGCAGGCGGAGACCATGTGGCCACGGGTTCCGGACTTTCTCAGTCCACGTACCCCACTGTCCACTGCCGCCTGCTGATCCGGGCGCAGTACCCGCCGGGCGGGAACGGAGGAGTCAGGCAGGGCCAGGGGGCTGTCCCGAAGAGCGAGGCGGGGGCTGATGGCCATCAGGCGGTTCCTTGGGACATCGACAGAAGGTTCGCAAGGGCTAGGGGCGGACAGGTCACTGGGAGAGGAAGTCCGTTCCCCGCATCTGGAGTCCGTCGACCAGGGGGACGGCGGTGTCCGCCGCTTCCCGGTGCTGTGCAGCTGTGCACGCGTCGTGTATGGCGTTAGTCAGTCCTGAGTTGTGGTACTTCGCAGCAAGCTGGCGGAAGGTGGCCGAGGGGCGGAAAACGGTATCCGCCGACGCGTCCTCATCGACGAGCTCCGCGGGAAGCCCGCCGTGCATCTCCGAAGTGATCAGGCATGTCCAGTCGATCAGTTTGCATGTCGACCCTACGTCGCTGGCGACGCGGTCGAGAAGCGTGGACCGGCACTCGTGGCATTCGTCCACTGTCGCGTAGAACAGCTGGTCCAGCAGAGCAGTGTCGATCCTAGTCGCAAGGTCTGGATGCAGCTCGGACGGCGGAATGAACTGCCGTTGTCGGCGGCGGACCGTGGCCGCATTGTGTACATGGTCAGCGCCGATCACGATTTTCTCCACGGCTGCTGCCTCCTGCAGGTTCGATATCTGGTCTTTCAGCCCATCGTCGCGCGCTCTGTCTGCACAGCGAGCGGAAATACGAATATGCCGCGCAGCGCTAGATCTTCTAGTAGGGAGGCTGTCGGCCCGCTCCCCCACCTTGCGGTGCTTCACCGTTGCCACCGCGCCCTTGCTTCGATCTCACGTCTGGCTTTGTTGCATGACATGCGCCGGGGGCGCCCCGGTGTCACCGCTGGCGGCGAAGAGTTGGCAATATTGGCAAGGGTCGTTGCCTAGTTGTGCCATTGGCTCTTATCTTTGTGCCATGACCGACATGAGGTTCAGCATCGTGATCCCGTACAAGCAGCGCCTGAACAACATCAGGGCGGTCCTGACCTCGCTGTGTGAACAAGACCTGGAGCCATGGAGCTTCGAGGTCGTCATCGGGGCAATGGAGTACGACCCCGCCTTCGTCGCGCTCTGCGAGGAGTTCACCGGGCGGCTACGGATCGTCTCGGTGCTCTCGGCCGAGGAGTGGAACACCAGCAAGGCCCGGAATCTCGGCATCCGGCAGTCCTTGGGGCGGGTGGTCGTCGTGCTTGATGCCGACGTGGTCCTCGCGACGGACGCCCTGCGCAACCTCTGGCAGACCTACTACCGGCACGGGCAGAACGTCTGCGTGCAGGGGGAGGTGTTCGGGTACGACGATGTGCTGGACGAGGACATCGACATGGTCGCGGCTCAGCCCTACAGCGTCTACCGCACGGCGCTCGAAGAGCTCGACGCGGCGCCGCTGGGCCGCCGGGATCCGCGGTGGTCCCCGGAGTACGCCGCCGCCATCGCTCGCTTCCCCTGGGCCTTCGTCCGTACCGGCTTCATGGCGCTTCCCGCCTCGGTGATACGTGATCACGGTCTCCTGCTGGACGAGGGCTTCCTCGGCTGGGGAGCCGAGGACCAGGAGTGGGGTCTACGGATCTCCAGGACCGGCACCCCGATCGTGCTCGGTCAGGGGGTCCGGGGCATGCACTTGCCGCATCACCGTGACTTCGCCGCCCAGGACCTCTCGGCCGGTGTGACCAACCGTTACTACCTGGCCAAGTGGCCGCGTCTCGAACTGGAAATGGCGCTGGCGCTGGGTGGCTGGCTGGAGGCCGAACGTCATCTACCGGAAGTCGAGCGGCAGATGGACGTCGTGGCGGGGGCCGGAAAACGGCTCGGTGTCGCCCTGGGAACCGTCGGGGGCACCCGCGTCCTCGTGGTGGGCGCCGTCCTCGTCGCGTCGGCGGACGGCCACCACACGCTGATCGACGCCACGGGCGCGGCACTCTTCGCCCCCTGGCCGAACGGACACGAGGAGGTGATGCCGCTCCTCGGCCTCGCCCTGCCCTACGAGGACGCGACGTTCGACGAGTGCCATCTCCTGCCGGCCGTCGACCAGCTCAGCGAACCCTATCGGCAGGCTGTGCGGCGTGAGGCCGGGCGGGTGTCGAAGAAAGTCCTGCCGGTCAGTCCCTGACCTCCCACCCCACCCTCTGGAGATGACCATGAACGCAACCCCCATCCGCCTCTCCGTGGCCGTGATGAGCCACCCCGACCGGGCCGCGGCTGCTGAGGCGCTGGCGCGCAGATACCCCGAACTGCGCGCCCGTGTCGTCCTGGATCCTGACCCTCAAGGTCCGCCGAGCGCCCTCAGGACCGCTCGACGGGCCTGGGCAGCGGTGGAGCCGGACGCGACCCACCATCTGGTGCTCCAAGACGATGCTCTGCTCGCCGACGACTTCGCAGCGCGGCTGGCCGCCCTGATCACTGCCTACCCGCGCGCCGCTCTGAGCCTGTTCGCGGAGTGGGGCTCGCGCTCCTCGTACGCGCTGCGGATCGCCGCCATGCACGGGCACCACGTGGCCCCCGTCGTCGACGACTACATCCCGTGTGTGGCACTCGTCCTGCCTGCCGAGGACGCCCGGCAGTTCGACGGCTGGGCCGGGGCCAAGGCCGCCACGGAGGATCCCGATGACCTCACCCTGCTCCACTATCTGGTCGAGCGGAAGACCCCCGCCCTAGTCCCGGTGGTCAACCTCGTCGACCACGAGAACGGCGACAGCCTCGTCGGCAACAACGTGCATGGTCCCCGCAGCGCCGCCTGCTCGGTACCGTGGCGCGACGATGTCGCCCTTCCCGCCGTTCCGTCCCTCCTGACAGGACTCGGGACGGTCCCCTACTACGACTTCTGGGGGCAGTACTCGGACGCCTGCCTATCCGATCCGAGTTCAGTGGACGGCAGGGTGCGCAGTTCGGCCCGCGTCTTCCTGCGAGAGAAGGGTGTCAGCGAGGTGGAGCTGGCGGTCGGGCTGCGGGCCGCGCTGGAACGGTCACCCGAGCGCGGATTCCTGGTGGACCGGCTCAGCGAGGTCGTGCTCACCGAGGTGTGGATCGTCTCCTTCCTGCTCGGCTACCTTGCCGCTGCGCACGAGGGGCGGGGCGCCGGTGCCCTCGACCTCACCGGGAGGGTGGCCGGGGCGGCGCTGGCCACCCTCGGACCCGGCGCGGTGCGGCGCGTGGTCCCCACCCGGTGGCTGCCCGCCATCGGGACGCTGCTGACACCGCTCGTGATCGACGCCGTACGGGCCGGAGCGGCACGCGTCCCGCTCGTCGGCTGACAAGCGGGACGGGCGGGGCGTGGTCTCCCCCGTGAAGTGAGAAACATGATCCGACGGGCGTCCGCTTTCCGCGGGCGCCCGTCGGCGTAGTGGCGTGGTCCACGGGCCGTGGGGTGCCACCAACCAGGCCTCGTCCCGCCCGTCGCGGCACGCCCGGGCGCCGCGATGGATAGGGCAAGGCCTGGCGCCCGGGGAGCAACCGCGGGTGCCAGGCCTCGGCTAGCCGTCAGCCGTAGCTACGGGCCTGAAGGGCGAAGAGCTCGGCGTACAGCCCGTTTGCGGACACGAGTTCCGCGTGCTCGCCGAACTCCACCACCGCACCGTCCTCGAGGACTACGATCCTGTCGGCCATCAGCACCGTCGAGAAGCGGTGGGAGACAAAGAGGGTGACACCCCCGTCCCCGCTCACCTCGCCGGCCGTTCCCGCATACCGTTCGAAGACGGCGTGCTCGGCCGGCGCGTCCAGGGCGGACGCCGGCTCGTCCAGCACCAGGAGCAGCGGATCTGCGCGGAGCGCCGACCGGGCCAGTCCCAGTGCCTGCCACTGGCCACCTGAGAGTTCGGCCCCGTCGTCGTAGCCGCGGCCGAGTATCCCGTCGAGGCCGCCAGGAACCCGGTCGATGACCGCTCCGGCGCCGGCTGTCGCCATCGAGCCGGTGAGGGCCGCATCGTCGCCGAGTCGCGCCAGGTCGCCTGTACCCACGTTCTCGCGCAGCCTCAGTTCAAACCGGGCGAAGTCCTGAAAGAGGGTGGAGACCCGGTCCTTCCACGCTTGGGCGGGAACGTCACGCAGGTCGGCACCGTCGACGAGGATCCGGCCGCTCGTGGGTTGGTAGAGACCGCACAGGAGCTTTACCAGGGTGCTCTTGCCTGCACCGTTTTCGCCCACCAGCGCTACGGTTGCCCCGGCCGGGAGGTCCAGGGTGACGTCCTGGAGTACAGGGCGGTCGGTGCCGGGATAGGTGAACGAGACATGGTCCAGCCGGATGCCCCGCTGTAGTCGCCGGGGCACGGTTGCGGACGCTGTGGCGGGCGGCTGTGTACGGGTCGTCGGCCAGGTGCGCAGCGCCGTCAGACGGCGCTCGGTCGCGCCGGCCGCCTGGAGGGTGGAAAGCATGCCGAGGGCGGCGGCCACCTGTACGTTGATCTGCACGGCGACAGTGATGACGAGGACTACCTCGCCGACCGTGACCTGCCCGGCGGCGGCCCGGCGCAGCACGAGGTAGACAGCCGAGAAACAGGCGACGGTGAACACGAGTTGACCTGCGGCCCGCAGTACCGCCCCTGTGACCTGGCCGCGTCCGATCCGGGATGTTCCGGACTGCCAGCTTGCGTCGTGCAGCGCCACCAGCGCGTCGTCGGCACCGAAGAGCCGTGCCTCCTTGGCTGATTGCGAGGATGTGGCTACGTGGAGCAGATGGCGTGCTCTGCGGTTGTGTTCGGCAGCTGCTGTCTTGCCGGCGTCGACCTTGCGCTGGGCGTATCGCCCCAGCACGACGGGCGGCAGCGCTCCGAGGGGCAACAGCAGCAGCCACGGTTCCAGCGAACCGAGAATGGCGGTGATCAGCGCAAGTTGCACGCCGAGCGTGGTGATCTGTAGCAGGGCTTCGACGTAGCCCCGCATCTTCTGGATCTCCTCACGGACCAGCGCCATCGTGTCGGCGAAGCCGGAACTCTCCAGATGTTCCACACCGCTGGTGCCGTTGGCGTATTGGATGAGCTCGGAGTTCACCCGTCCTTCGGCCTGTTCGCCGAGCTCGAAGTAGTACAGGTGGGCGAAATGGCCCATCATCAGCTCCGCCACCAGCATCAAGGCGATCACGCCGCCAAGGGCCGTCGCCTGCGCCGTCTTTCCGGCGAGCATCCGGTCGGTGAAGGCGCCCAGTGCGACGGCGACGACGGGCGTCGCCACATGGCCGATCCCCATCAGGACAAATGACTTGAGGAGTCGGCCGCGATCGGTTGCCCAGGCTGTGCCCAGCAACCAGCGTGCCGTGCGGGCAAGGCCACTCACCGCGTCACCTCTGTCATCGTCCGTGTCGTGCGTGGTTCCACGGGGCCCGTGGGAGCCTCCGCGAACCGGTCTGCCTGCAGTCTGAACATCTCGGCGTAGCGCCCCTCGGCCGCCATCAGTTCCTCGTGGGTGCCGCGTTCCACCACGTGTCCCTCCGCGAGGACCAGGATCTGGTCCGCCCGGCGAACTGTGGAGAAGCGATGGGAAATGATCAATGTGGTGACGCCCTCCGTCAGTTCGAGGAATCGGTCGAAGAACTCGACCTCGGCACGGACGTCGAGTTGTGCCGTCGGTTCGTCGAGCACCATCACCGAGGCGCCGGCCCGTACGGCGTACAGGGCGCGGGCGAGCGCGACGCGCTGCCACTGCCCGCCGGAGAGGTCGGTGCCGTCCTGGTACTGCCGTGAGAGCACGGTGTCCAGGCCCTCGGGCAACCGGTCGAGGAAGGCGTCGGCGCCTGCCCGCTGGGCGACTGCTCGTAGTGCCTCGTCGGAGCGGGGCATCGACGGCGCGCCGAGTGCGATGTTGTCGGCGGCCGTCAATTCGTAGCGCGCGAAGTCCTGGAAGATAACGGCGAGTTGCCGGTGCCAGTCGCGAACGTCGATGTCCGTCAACGGGCAGCCGCCCACGGTGATGTGTCCCTCGGTGGGGTCGTAGAGCCTTGTGAGCAGCTTTACCAGAGTCGTCTTGCCGGCTCCGTTGAGGCCGACGACGGCGGTGGAGCGTCCGGCGGCCAGTTCGAGGTCGAGCCCCTCCACCACGGCGCGTTGTCCCGGGCCGTAGCGGAAGCCGACGTTCTCGAAGCGGATCGAGCGCCGCGCAAGCCCGGTGGCCGGTACCGATCCCCCGGGGACGAGCGCCGGCATCGCGCGTGCTCCGTCGCGGAAGGCCTGCAGCGCGTGCAGGGCCATCAGGCCGTACTGGGTCTGGACATCGCACTCGGGGAAGTACACGCCGAAACGCATCAGGATTAGCACGGCCTGCAGGGCCATCCCCAGGCGCAGCAGGTCAAGACCGTGGCCGCCACCGGTAAAGGAGAGTCGGGTGAACACGACAGCGGCACCGACCAGGCCTACCAGCGCCAGTTTCACGAACGGGAGCCCGAGGATGCGCCTCCGTCCTCGCCACATCGCGGAGAGGTACGCAGTGGTTTCCCCCCGGTACCTGTCAGCCAGCCAGTCGACCAGGTGCAGCAGCCGGATCTCCTTCGATGCCTGCGTCCCGGTGGCGAGGTTCTTCAGGTAGGTCGACTTCCGCCGCTGGGCGCCGAGCCCGTCGTAGAAGTCGCCGAAAGAGCCCAGTGAACCCCGTTGGCCGAACCTCACGGCGAGAGCGGTGGCGCCGATAACCGCGCCGGAGAGGGGATCGATGGCGTAGCCAACCAGCGCGACGGCGCCCGCCAGCTGGAGGTATCGGGCGAGCAGAGCGAAGAGGCCCGCTGCTGCGTCACCCGGCGAGGCGGAGGCCCGGTCGAAGGCTTCGCGGGCCACGTCGAGCCGGTCCAGGAGCCGCTGATCGTCCAGCGCCATGGCAGGCGCGTCGGCGAGGGCGGAGCGCATCAGTTCCCCGCGGCAGCGCTGGTCGACATGGCGTACGACCAGCTCGCCGAGTGCCGCTTGGAAGGGGGCCAGCAGCTGCTGGGCTCCGAACGTCGCGCCCGCCACGAACAGGACCACCAGGACCCCGGCCCAACCGCCGGGCTCCGCGCCCCCGAGGGTCGTCGGAACGCGGTGCAGCAGGACGCTCATCGTGATCACGAAGAGGATGGGCAGTAGCCCGAGCAGGAGGTTGAGCAGCAGGGCGCAAAGCCGGATCCCTGGTGGGACGTGGCGCAGCAACGTCGCGATGTCCAGCCATCTGCTCAGTCGCCTGCGCAACCTGTCGGACGGTCTCGTCACGGGTTCGTCCCCCTTGAGAAGAACGGGATGGTGGAGGGAACAGGGTCCGGTGGATGCGGTGACGCCCTGCCCCTCGCACGTTGGCAATTATTTGACAGCGCCCAGGCGCCCGTTCGCTGCTCGATGCGCAGCGGAGATGCGGTACCTGTTCAGGGCCAGTCGATGTCGGAATGGTCGAGCGACACGGACGGCCTGTGGTGGACAGGGGGGTACACGAGAGGTCCCTACGGTGGAGGCCGCCGGATGACACCCGAAGGCGCGAGATACCTGACGTGAGGGAAGCTAACAGCCCACGATCCAGGTTGGCAACGTATTGCCATCTGAATGTCAAACTCCGCTCTGGCGCCGCCGTGTCACGCGCCGCGCGCGGTCTCCTCACAACGCATGTGGGACGGCGTGACGGCGGCGGTGGCGGGGTGGGGGCGGGGGAATACCCGGATCACTCGTCGTGCGTCCGGGTCGCGTCGAGGATTTCGGCCATGGTGCGCCAGATCTCCGCGGCCAGGCCCATGTTGCCGGCCCCGTGTGCCTCCTCGCCCAGCTGCTTGAGCTGCGCCAGGCCCTTGCGGGCCTCGCCCTCGAGGATCATCAGCCTGCTGCTGAGCACCCCCAGCCTGATCCGGTCGCGGTAGGTGAGCAGGACCTCCTGGCCCTGCAACTCGCCGAGGAGGGCGTGCGCTTCCTCGTACCTGCCCTCCTCGAAGGCCAGATGCGCCTTGAGCGTCAGGAACTCCTGCTGCATTAGCGGGGTGCGGACGAACTCGAGGGCCGACTCGGCCTGGCACAGTCGCAGTGTGGCCGGTCCGGTCAGCGGCGGAGTGCTCTGGAGGCAGAGGGAGGCCGCGGCAAGCCGCAACCGCACCCACAGTGAGAGGTCGGTGTTGCTGTGGAGCCCCTCCAGTGCCTCTTCCATGGAGCGCAGCGCCCGCTTCTGCTCGCCCTGGCGGAACAGCACGGTCGCCGCCGACCACAGAACCTCGGACCGCAGCGTCCCCTTGAACCCCTCGACGAGACTTACCAGTTCGTCGCTGTGCGTTCGTGCCTCGGCGAGCCGGCCGTCCTCGGCCTCGGCCGACACCAGTGCCATGAGGGCCGTTCCCGTGTCGTGGACGGACAGCCGCGCCCGCTGGGCTATCTCCACCGCCTTCCTGGCGACTTCGATGGCCCGTCGCACCTGGCCAGTGGCGCGCAGGCAGCGGGCCAGCGAGGACCAGGTGCGGCACTGCAGTTCGGGGAGCCCCAGTTCGTCCGTGATCTCGCTCAGTTCCTCCAGGCATGCCAACTCCTGTGCCTGGTCACCCAGCTTCCGCCTGCCGCGGGCCAGCAACCAGAGCGCCTGCCAGCGGAGCAGCAGGTCACCCGAATCCGCCCCTCGCAGGGCCGACACCAGTGGCTCCATCGACTCACCGTCCTCCGACGAGGAGGCGAGGCTGAGCGCGTGGGCCAGGGAGGTGCCGGGTGAGACGGTGAACGCCTCACGCTCGACACCCAGTTGGCTGGCGAGGTAACTGACGACACGCTCGGTCGGCTGTCGCGCGCCGGACTCCAGGCGGGACAGGTACCCCGTAGAGATCTCATCGCCGGCGAGCCTGGCCTGCGAGAGGCCGCGCGCCTGCCTCAGCTCCCTGAGGCGTCGTCCGAAGAGTGGCTGTTCCATGGGCGGTTCTCCGGATTCAGGGGGGTGCGCAACGGGACCCCGTGGTGAGCGGGGGCGCCAAGCACCCGCGGAACTCCTGATTTCGCATCCCCCGCCCGAAGGTAACCTCTGACCCACACTTTGACAACGTCTTGCCCGCCCTATTCAGCAACGAGAGATTCAGCGCGCTCCTCATTGGTCTAGGCTTGACATGCGTTGGCAACTATTGCCAACCGAGGTTTCCGTGCACTACCTTGACCAGCGGTCAGCACGACGCCTGCCCCACCGGCCGGTTTCCCGGCGGCTCTTCGCCGCCGACGCCGCAGGCGCTTCTCGTTCACGCGTCCTTATCGCGTGTTTTCCTTCACGATTTCCGCCTGGAGAGACAATGAGCATGATCGTTCGCGTCGTGGTCGCCTCGGCACCGGTCGCCCTGGCCCTGGCCTTCATGGCCGGCTCGTCCGACATCGACTGGCCATCGAGCGGGGGAACTTCCCCGTCCAGAGCCGTCGCCTCTGACATCGACTGGCCGACCTCCGGCCAGGACGGCGTCGTGACCACCGCCTCCGATGCGGGCCCGAGCGACATCGACTGGCCGTAGGCGTCCAGGGCAGGGCGTCCGCCCGGCCCGCCCCCGCGGGATCGGCGACCGTCGCTCCCGTGACCCGGCCACAGCGAACGGGGGCTTCGCGTCGGATCGCCGACGCGCATGCCGTGACACCCCTGAACCCGACGATACGACGGCAGATGCCCGGCGCCGCGGTGCCGTCGCCACACCGTGCACGTCCTTCCTATGGAGTTGAAATGAACGGGTCGTCCGAACACACCCTTGACCTGGACCGAACCGTCCGCTTCGGAGAGGTCCAGTACGACTTCCACGTCCGCTCCGGCACCTCGGGCTGGAGCGACCTGCGCGTGCGCCTGACCGAGCTGAACGCCGACCGCTTCGTGCTGGTCGCCGATGCCGGGCTCCCACAGGACCTGCTGCAGGCGGTCGAGCTCAACCTCGGTTCCGTCGCTCCCACCACGGTCGTCAGAGCCCGCGCCGCCGAGACGGACAAGAGCCTCAGCGCCTTGGACCGTATCGCCGAGCAGGCCCTCATCAGCGGAATCACCCGCCAGTCCGTCGTGGTCGCACTCGGCGGCGGAGTCGTCGGCAACCTCGCAGGTCTGCTGGCCGCGCTGCTCTTCCGCGGAGTACGGCTGGTTCACATGCCCACCACACTGCTCGGGATGTCGGACTCCGTGCTCTCCCTGAAGCAGGCCGTCAACTCGACGTGCGGAAAGAACCACTTGGGCACCTTCCATGCCCCGGTGATGGTGTGGAACAACCTTGACTTCCTCCAGACGCTACCGAGGGACGAGATTCGCTCCGCGCTCTGCGAGATGATCAAGAACGTGCTCGGAATCGTACCGGAGCGCTTCGACGAGGTCGCCTCCCTGCTGCGTGCCGATGCCGACTACACCCCGCAGGTCCTGGGCCGCTTCATCGACCTGTGCGTGGACGCCAAGTCCGCCGTCATGCGGAGCGACCACACAGAAAAGCGCGAGGCGCTGATCCTTGAGTACGGTCACACCACGGGACACGCTGCGGAACTCCTCACCGGCGGTCGGCTGAGGCACGGTTACGCAATCGGAGTCGGCATGCTGGCCGCGGCACGCATGTCCCGGCGGCTCGGTCTCCTCGACCTCTCCGACGAGCGGGCCCACCGTGAACTCCTGGAGCGCAACGGAGCGCCGACTCAACTGCCGCCGGGCCTGCACACCGACGCCCTGGTAGAGCTGGTACGACTGGACAACAAGCGGGGATACCTGCCCGGCAGCCCCGGGATGCTGGACTACATCCTGCTGGAGGCGCTGGGCCGGGCGCACCGCCCGGCCGGCGGGATGATCACCCAGGTCGACGAGGAGACGGTGCGGGCCGGCATCGCGTCCGTTCTCCACGAGCAGCACTCCCTGGTGGTGGCCTGAGATGGCGACAGTGGTACGCGGCGAGCGCCGCCCCTTCGGCCCGATCGCCAACGACATCTCCGGCCCCGCGGTCACCCACCGCCAGGTGGGCGGGGAAGGGGTCTGCCGTTGGAAGATGCTGATGAACGGCATGCATCTGGAAGGCGAGTGGAACTGCGTCGAGTACGTAGTGATCGAGCCGGGAGCCTCGGTCGGCGAACACGTCCACCTGCGCACCGAGGAGATCTACTACATCGTCTCCGGCCGGGCCGTTCTCACCATGAACGGGGAAGAGTTCGAGGTGGCGGCCGGTGACCTCGTCACCACCCCGATCGGCGCGGCCCACGCGATAGCCAACCACGGCGACAGCGACATGCACTTCTTCGTCACCGAGGTTTTCCCCGGCACGGGCCCCGCCGCAGACCCCGCGATCGTGCGCGTGCCGGAACTGCTCGCCCCGCGGGGGGACCACCGCATGGCCCAGGTGGACCTGAAGTCGTACTTCACGGGCGACTGGCAGGAGTTCCAACTGCTGGAGATCCCGCCCGGCGTCCGGATCGAGGAAGTCGTGCCACAGGACCGCAGCGTGGTTCTGCACGTGCTGGAGGGCAGCGCGGTGATCGGCACCGGCGGTGTGGAGTACCGGGACGAGGCCGGGCTCTCGGTGGCCGTGCCGCCGAAGTACGTCTGCACCGTGGAGAACACACACGCATTCGAACTGCTGAGGGTTATTCGTACGGAGGTGGGGATCAGGTGAAGCTGGGGATCGAAGGACAGCGGGCCATCGTCACGGGAGCCGCCGGCGGCATCGGAGCCGAGACGGCCCGGGCGCTGGCGGCCGAGGGAGCCAGGCTGGCTCTGCTCGACCGGGACGAGACCGGACTCAAGACGCTGAAGGCGGAGCTGGAAGGCACGGTTGAGGTCGCGGTCGTCCCCGGCGACCTCTCGACGGCGAAGGGCGTGAACGAGACGATCGGCGCCGCGCTGGCGGAGCTCGGCGGCGGCGCGGACGTCCTGGTCAACAACGTCGGCCAGTGCCGGGCCCGGACGTTCGACGAACTCTCCGACCAGGACTGGCGGGACACCTTCGAGATCAACTTCATGAGTGCGGTGCGAGCGACGCGTCTCGTGCTGCCCGGGATGCGGGAGCGCGGCCGCGGAAGCATCGTCAACAATGCCTCCGACCTGGCCCGCCAGCCGGAGGCAGGACCGGCCGACTACCAGGTCTCCAAGGTCGCGCTTGTCAGCCTGACCAAGAGCCTGGCGCTCTCGGAAGGGCCGGCGGTCCGGGTCAACGCGGTCGCACCCGGCCCGGTGTGGACTCCGCTGTGGACCCGCCCGGGAGGCTTCGCCGACACGCTTGGTGACGTCCACGCCCGCGACGCGCGCGAGGCGGTGGAGTACGAGTTGAGCAAGCGGCAGTTGCCGCTCGGACGGATGGGCACCCCCGACGAGGTCGCCCGGGTCATCACCTTCCTCGCCTCGGACGCCGCGTCCTTCGTGACTGGTTCGGTCTGGGGCGTGGACGGCGGCACCATCCGCGGTCTGCTCTGATGCCACCGCCCGCACCAAGGCAAGGAGGTCCCCGATGAGCACAGCACCCCCGCTCCGCGGCCGCACACCGCTCCGCGCAGGCCGGCCCTGGCCCCGCTGGCCTCGGCCGGCGGCGGGAGCCGAGCAGGCCCTGCTGGAGGTCCTGCACTCGGGACGCTGGTCCATCGCGAGCCCGTACGACGGGAATCCCACGCAGGAGCAGCGGTTCGCAGCCCGGTTCGCCGACTACCTCGGCGTCCGCAACTGCATCCCGACCGCCAGTGGCACCGCCTCCCTCATGACGGCGCTCGAAGCGTGCGGGGTGGGCGCCGGCGACGAGGTGATCGTGCCCGCGCTCTCCTGGGCGGCGTCGGCCTCGACGGTGCTGGGGGTCAACGCGGTACCGGTCTTCGCCGACGTGGACCCCGGCACACTCTGCCTCGACCCGGCCGCGGCGGAGGCCGCCATCACATCCGCGACCAAGGCGGTGGTGGTGGTGCACCTGTACTCGGCGGTCGCCGAACTTGCCGCTCTGAGAGCGGTCGCCGACCGGCACGGGCTCGCCCTGATCGAGGACAGCGCCCAGGCACACGGCGCCGCCTACCGGGGCCGGAAAGTAGGCACCATCGGTGACGTGGGCACCTTCAGCATGCACCACACCAAACTGCTCAGCAGCGGGGAGGGTGGTGCGGCGGTCACGAACGACGCACGCATCGCCCGCCGAATTGAGCATCTGCGCGCCGACGGCCGGTGCCGGAGCACGGCCCCGCCGGCCCTCGGCCTCCCCGAACTGGTCGAGAGCGGCGAGCTGATGGGCAGTAACCGCTGCCTCTCGGAGTTCCAGTCCGCGCTGCTGACAGCCCAGCTCGACGAGCTCGGCCCACTGAACGCCCTGCGGCGGACCAACGCGGAGATCCTCGACTGTCTGCTGGGCCGGATGGGACTCGTCCCGCAGCGGACCTCACCCGGTACCACGGAACGCACCTACTTCGGATACGCGGTCGGTCTGCCCGACGAGGTGCTGAGGACGACGTCGGCCAAGGCAGTGGCCGGTGCCCTCACGGCCGAACTCGGTCTGCACGTGAAGCCGGTGTACACACCGCTGTACGCCAGCCCGCTGTACGACCCGGCCTCACGCCCACGGTTCGGCATCGGGGCCTGCCACCTCGACCGGCTGACCCGCGGCCGGCGCGCCCTGCCGGTCGCCGAACGGGCGGCCCGGTCCTTTCTCACCTTCCACCACGCGGCCCTCCTCGGTGAGGAGAGGGACATGGAGGACATCGCCGAGGCCTTCCGGCGCGTGCTCGACCCTCGCACGCGGCTGCCGCAATGATGAGTGTTCACGCCCCCTGCACGGCCGAGGCCTCGCGCAGGCGCCGCAGCGCCCGTACGGCGGACCGGATCTCCAGCAGGTACTCGGTGGCGCTCAGGGCCCAGGCAAGGGCCGGCGGCACCGATTCCGCCGTGTGTCCGACGGTGTCGATGCGGGCGCCGTACGGCAGCGCCAGCATGCGCAACGCCGTGAAGTGCTGAGCGGGCACGTTGACGGCGCTGGTAACCAGCAACAGTTGTGATTCCGAACGGAGTTGACCGAGCCGATCGGCGAAGAACGCGTACGTGTCGGCGGTGTCGGCGCGGCGGCCGGGTGTCCGCGAGGGCGCGGCGGCCACCCGCACCGGCAGCCCCACCGTGTTCCGGTAATGCCGTACTCCCCAGGTCGCACCGATCTCGGCGGAGTCCTCCCCGACGACCCGCTCGGGTTCGCCCAGGCCGAACATCTCCCGTGCGCAGGAGTCAAGTGCCTGGAACTCCTCACGGAGGTGAGAGTGCCCGATGGCTGCGGCATGAGTGAACTCCTCAGGCGAGAAGGGCCGGTGGCCCCCGAGCGCGGTGACGGCCTTCGCGCCGAGCCGCCCGCTGTTCAGCAGCCGCGCCGCCTCGCCGGTACGGACACGGCACCCCCTCAAGGTCCCGCCCAGCACCAGCACGTGGTCGTAGGTGGAGAACCGCGCCGGGGGGCCGCCGCGAAGTCCGAGCGCGGTGGCCGCCTCCAGCACCATCGCCTCCTGATGGCTCGTCATCTCCAGTGCACGGGCTTCGCGCCGCTCCTTGCCTCCGCGGGTGTCCCACCTGTCGGTGAACGCGTCCAGCCGTGCCAGCACGCCGGTCTCACGGGGCGCCCCCGCGGCGAGCGCCGCGGCCAGGCGCCGCTCGTCGGGATGGAGGGCGAAGGCCGAGACCAGCCGTGCAAGGGCCGGTGCGGCGAGCCATTTGGCACCGTACCCGGTGGCCTCGTCCCCCCATTCCGCAGGCAGCGATCGTCCCGCGACAACTGGCATGCCAGGCCCCTTCCCGAACCTTCATGACGTACTTGGCAACGTCGTCAACGTAGCCGCACCGACACACTCTTGCCAAACCTTGCCCAAGACTGGCAATGTTTGCCTAATCCTGAACACAGCTGCGAGAGGCCCGGCATGACGGAGCAGAGCACGCTCACCCCCTCCCCCGACACCCGGCCCGCCCGTCCTGCGGACGGGGCGGAGCCCGAGGGCCGGCTACTGGCCCCCGTCCACTTCGTCGGCATCGGGGGTGCCGGCATGAGCGCTATCGCTCGGCTCCTCGCCCAGCGGGGCGTAGCGGTCTCCGGCACCGACGCGAAGGAGTCGCCCCGGCTGTCTGCCCTGCGCGCCCTCGACATCGACGCGCACGTCGGCCACGACCCGGCTCACCTGCCGCAGACGGGCACTGTCGTCGTGTCGGGCGCCGTTGCCCAGGACAACCCGGAGCTGGCACACGCCCGCGCGCTCGGCCTGCGAGTGATGCCGCGCGCCGCGGCGCTGGCCGGCGTCATGGAGGGGCACCGGAGGGTCGCGGTGGCCGGCACGGCGGGCAAGACCTCGACCTCCGGCATGCTGACGACGGTCGCGCAGCACTGCGGAGCCGAACCGTCCTTCGCGATCGGCTCCGAACTGAGCGGCTTCGGCACAAACGCGCACCACGGGGCGGGAGGACTATTCATCGCCGAGGCCGACGAGAGCGACGGCTCCTTCCTGCTGCTCTCCCCCGAGGTCGCCATCGTCACCAACGTCGGCAGTGACGACCACCTCGACTTCCACGGCACTCCCGAGCGGTACGCGAGGGTCTTCGAGGAATTCGCGCACCGCGTCACACCGGGCGGTGTCCTCGTCGTCAACGCCGACGACCCGGGCGCCGCCCGCCTGGCGGAACTCACCCGCCCCCACATGCGGGTACGCACCTTCGGGGAGTCACCCGGGGCCGACCTGCGCCTCTCGGGGATCACCGTGACGGCCGATGGCACCACCTACGACTGCGCCCTCGGCGGGGCGCCGCTGCCGACCGTCCGCATCGCGTCCCCCGGCCACCACATGGCGCAGAACTCGGCCGCGGCGCTCCTGGCCGCGCTCGAACTCGGTCTGCCCGTCGAGCGCGTCGTCGAGGGTCTCGCCGAGTACCGGGGGGTCGCACGACGTTTCGAGTTCCGGGGCACGGAGGCCGGGATCCGCGTCTACGACGACTACGCGCACAATCCGACGAAGGTCACGGCGCAGCTGCGGGCGGCCCGGCAGGTGGCAGGGGACGGCCGGCTGGTCGTGGTCTTCCAGCCGCCCCTCTTCACCACCACCCGCCGTTTCCCCGCCGAATTCGCCGCCGCTCTGGGCCAGGCCGACGAAGTGATCGTTGCTGATGTCTCGCGCGCCCGGGAGAAGCCCATCGAGGGGATCACGGGGGCGCTGGTCGCGGACCGGGTGCCGCTGCCGGCGGATCGCGTCCACTACTGCCCCGAGCGCGCCGAGGTTGTGCCCCGCCTGGCCCAAATCGCACGCCCCGGCGACCTCGTACTGACCGTGGGGACCGGTGACATCACCACGGTCGGTCCGGAGTACTTGGCCCTGCTGAGGGCCACGGCGGAGAACTGACGTGGGAGTCCCCACGGACCGGAGACGAAGCAACATGGAAACGCACGAGGCATCACCCGCGTCAGCGGCCAAAACGGCCGGGCCCGGGGCAGCCGGACTCAGACGGAACCGCGAGTTCCTGGTGTTCTTCCTCTCCAGGACCGTGTCCCGGTTCGGCGACGGCATGGTGCCCGTCGCCCTCTCCCTCGGACTCGTCGCCACCGGGCACGGTGCCTCTGCGGTCTCCTTCGCCCTCGGAGCCTGGACGGCGTGCTTCGGTGGTCTGGTGCTCTTCAGCGGGGTCCTGGCCGACCGCTTCTCCGCCCGCACTCTCATGATCCTCGCCGATGCGGGACGGGCTGTGGTGACGATCGGCCTTGCCGTCCTGTTCACCACCGACACCCCGCCTCTCGGCCTGGTCTACCTGCTCAGCGCCGTCAACGGGGTGGGCGCAGCCCTGTTCCAGCCCGGCATCGCGAGCACCATCCCCTCCGTAACGGACTCGGTCCGTCAGGCCAACGCCGCCATCCGGGTGACGGAGTCGCTGATGATGACGGCCGGTCCCGCAGTCGCCGGCGTCATAGCCGGGTTCAGCAGCGCCTCAACCCTCTTCCTCGTCGACGCCGCCACCTTCGCGCTCAGCGGACTGTGCCTCGCCCTGATGCGCCGGCGGACGGCGACGGCGCCGCGGGGGACGTCCCTGCTCTTTGACCTGACCGAGGGATGGCGTGAGTTCCGTTCGCGGACCTGGCTGTGGACGGTGATCGCGGTGTGGACCGTGTACTCGCTGGCTTCGCTCGGCGCGCAACTCCCCCTCCAGGCGGTCCTCATCACCGAGGACCACGGGCCGGGCGTCTTCGGCCTGATGATGGCCGTCCAGGGGGCGGGGAACGTCGCTGGCGGACTCGTGGCCTTCCGGACCAGTCCTCGCAGGCCCCTCGCCGCGGGGACGCTGGCCCTGCTTGGGGTAGCCCTCAGCACCTTCGCCCTCGCGGTCTCCGCTCCGGCCTCCCTGATCGCCGCCGCCCTCTTCGCCGGTGGCGCGGGGCTGGCTTTCTGGGTCGTGATGTGGAGCACCTCGATGCAGACGCACATCCCGCGAGCCGCGCTCAACCGGCTCAACGCCTATGACGTGACCGGCTCCGTGCTGTCCCTGGCCGCGGGTCGTGCCCTCGCGGGTCCGGTCGCCCAGCACGTCGGCGCCCACCGGCTCCTTGCGGTCTCGACCGTGGTCAACCTGGCGGTGATCGTGGTACTCCTCGCAATTCCCGCCGTGCGGAACCTGCCTCCGGCTGTCGCAGAACCGCGCCCATCCGGGACCTGACGGTTGGTCGCCGCCCGGCACGTGGCGGCCGCAGCCACGTTGACGCTGGCAGGGACGGGAAAATGGTGGTGGAGCGGGAGCGTCCGCACTGTCATGGCGTCCGCGGCCCAGGACCGTACGGACGAGCTGCCCGGAGAACACACGTGAGGATCGAGAGCAGTTGAGCATCGAGAGCAGTGCGAACAACCGGCCCGCGATCGATGCCGGTCTGGCCACACGTCTGGTAGGCGCCCAGTTCCCCCAATGGGCCGAGTTGCCTGTGAGGCTGGTCGATCCGGCAGGGTCGGACCACGTGATCTACCGGCTGGGGGACGAACTGGCGGTCCGGCTGCCGCGTCACCCGGGAGCGGTAGGCCAAGCGGAGCGGGAGCTGAGGTGGCTGCCGCTGCTCGCGCCCCACCTGCCGCTGGCCGTACCCGTGCCGCTCGGTGTCGGCGAGCCCGCCTTCGGATACCCGTGGAAGTGGTCGCTCGCCCGCTGGCTGGAAGGGGAGAGGGCGACGTCCGACGCACTGTCCGACTCAGCCGGGGCGGCCACGGCCCTGGCGGAGTTCCTGCTCGCCCTCCACTGTGCCGTACCGGTGCCCACGGCCCCCGAGCGCTCCGGGGACGGCCTCACCGTGGCGCCGCTGGCAGTCCGGGACCGGGCCACCCGCGAGGCCATCGCGAAGACCCGCGACGTCTTCGACGCCTGCGCCATGACCGGCTTGTGGGACGCCGCACTCGCCGCCCCGGCGTGGGACCGGCCGCCGGTCTGGTGTCACGGCGATCTCCACACCGGCAATCTGCTGACGGTCGCCGGCTGTCTCAGCGCCGTCATCGACTTCGGTGAACTGGGCTTCGGTGATCCGGCCTGCGATCTCACCATCGCCTTCACGCTCATGTCTCCCCGGTGCCGGCGGCTGTTCCGCGCCGCCCTCGGCGTGGACGACGCCACGTGGATGCGGGGCCGCGGGTGGGCCCTGGCCACCGGGCTCAACGCCTACAGCAACTACGCAGCGGTGAACCCCTGGGTCGCCGCGCAGACCACCAGGCAGATCACCCAGGCCCTCATCGGCTGAAGACGGCCACGCCGCCGGAGCGGGCGCCGTCAGCGGGCGGCCAGCACCTGGCCGATGGTGTGGCGGGCGTTGGCGGCGATGACGGGGTTGGTGCGCCGGTAGTACGGCAGTTGGATGAGCGCCATGGACAGAGCCCAGCCGCGCCCCCGGGCCCAGGTGGCCTCATCGACGTCGACAGCGTCATGGAAGCGGGACCGGCCAGCCGGGGATAGCAGGTTCCACGCGGGGATGAGATCGATGGCCGGATCCCCCACGCCGACGGTGCCGAAGTCGAGCACAGCGGTCAGCCGGCCGTCGGCCCCCAGCAGGTTCGACGGCATCAGATCGGAGTGGGACCACTGGTCCCGTCCCGTCCAGTGCGGGACCCGCAGGACCGAATCCCAGGCGGCGAGCAGCGCGTCCGGTTCGAAGGGTTCCTCGGTGCGCCGCAGGGCATCGATCGCGTCGCGCGTCTCCGTGTCCACGCTCACCGGCGGGCTTCCCCGGTACGAGCGGGGGCCGCCCTCGGGATCGATTCCGCGCAACGCGGTCACGAAAGCGGCCAGGTCCCGCGCCAGCGTCCGCTGACCATCCGTGCAGCCCTCCACCAGCACCTCGCCCGCCACCCACCGGTGCAGGGCCCACCGGTGGGGGTAGCCTTCGGCCGGCTCTCCGAGCCCGATGACCTCGGGGATCGGGAACGGCAGCGACGGGGCGAGCCGCGACAACCAGCGCACCTCGCGCTCCAGCGCCTCGACGCCACCGGGCAACAGGGGCAGCCGGACGGTGGCCCCCGTTCCCACACGGTAGATCGCGTTGGTGGTGCCGCCGGACGCCAGTCGCCTGATGGGCAGGCCCGCCAGGTGACGGAACTGGCCGCGCAGCAGGGAACGCACGAGCGACTCGTCGGTCCGTGCCTCGTTCGCGTGCATGCGCATACCGTGCATCACTCCCTTTTCGCTCCGCTGTGTGGCGGCCTGTCAAAGCCGTGCACCCTGGCCAGTTGCTCGACGGCGCCCCTGGGAGGCGCCACGCCGGGCCGGCTCTCATTCCTCCGGAACCAGCGACTCCGCGAGCAGGCGCCACGCCTCGGCCGCGAGGTCCACGTCGGCTCCGCGCTGCGCTTCCTCGCCCAGCCGCCGCAGTCGTTGCGCCCCCTCGGTTCGCTCGCCCCCGAGAATCATGAGCTGGGCCTCCAGGACCTGGAACCTGAGTTGATCGCGATGGCTGAGGCGCTGCGGTTCGTCGCGTAGTGAGCGGACGATCTCCCGGGCGTCGTCGAGACGGTCCTGGTGGAAGGCCAGGCGAGCCCGGAGCGCGGCCAGCTCCTGCCGGGTCACGTCCGTGCCGACCAGTGCGACCGCGGGCTCCGCCTCCGCGAGGAGAGCCGCGGCCCTCGTGACCAGCGGGGGGCGGGACTGAAGGGAGAGGGAGGCTGCAGCCAGGCGCAGCCGGAGCCAGAGCAGCAGGTCGTCGCCGCTGGCCAGCCGGTCGAGCGCTTCACCCAGCAGTCGCTGGGCGCCGTCGTAATCGCCCTGGCGGACCCGGACGGTCGCGGAGGCCCAGCGCGCCTCTGCCGCCGGGGCGCCGTCGGAGTCGCCGACGAGTCCGAGCAGTTCGTCGGCGTGTGCGCGTGCGTCCGGCAGCCGGCCGGTCTCGGCCTCGCAGGAGATGAGAGTGAGCAGTGCCGCGCCGGCCTCGGGCCCGGGCAGCTCCGCGTCGCGCGTCACCCGGTACGCCTGCTCGGCGACAGTCAGCGCGTCGTCGAACTCGCCCAGGGAGCGCAGGCACCGGGCTAGTTGGGTACGCGCACGGCAACGCAGCTCAGGGACGTCCAGTTCGTCGGCGATCCGGACCGCTTCCCTGAAACCGTCGCGCGCCTGCGCAACCTGCCCCTGCCGCTGTTTGCGCCCTGCGATCAGCCAGAAGGCGTGCCACTGGAGGGCGGGGTCCTCGGCATCCGACCCACCCAGCAGTTCGTCGACTTCTGCGGCGGGCGCCTCGCCCGAGGAGGCGATGGCGAGGGCCTGGAGGAAGGGACGCCTGCCCGGCTCCTCGAAGGCCTCCCGCTCCACGCCGAGCCGTCGGCACAGGTAGTCGACGGCCCGGTCGGTAGGTCTCCGTGCCCCTGATTCCAGCCGCGAGAGGTATCCCGTGGACATGCCGTCCCCGACGAGCGCGGACTGCGACAGGCCGCGTTCAGTCCTCAACTGCTTGAGGCGGCGGCCAAAATGGGGCTGTTGCACCTGGCGAATCCCAGCATCGTCCGGACAGGGGGTGAACCACGCGTGATGCGCGAAAGCGGCCCTCCTTGGAGCGTCAGGTTGGCTGGCAGAGGAACTGCCCCCTGCTCACGCGGTTCAGGCAACAAGGATCCTATCTCCGAGCTGCATGTTTGACAAAGTCTCGCCAATGACCGGCACCAGAGGTGGTGCTCGTGCAGCAACCGGCAGGGTGAACGCAAGTTGCCCCTTGGCAAGCATTGCCAAATGAGAGAACCAGTCGATACTATTCTTGGCAAGTCAGCGGTAAGGGCTTGGGCTCGGCCTTGCCGGTTTCACGAAACGGCGACAGGCCGGACCGGAACACCGGCACGTCTCGTGGCCCCGGTGGTGTGCTTCCCGTCAAGCGCCCTCCGGTGCACGGCCCGACGAGGCCCCACCGGAGGCCCGGTGATCGCTCGGGGCGTCCACCAGCAATTTCTCGATCGGCCGCGCACAAGACGGACGGTGTCACCGGCGGTGGATCGCGACGACCGCGAGCGGGACTGCGGGGATCCAGCCCGGCGCCCGGCGGCCCAAGTGGGCAACGGGTCGAGGTCGGCAAGCTCCCGGTGGCCCGAAAATCACCTGCACTCCACCGGTTCCGAACTAGTCAACTCTATTGGCAAGATCTGGCAAACACATCCGTCGCGGGGGCCGGACCCGGTCACCCGGTACCGGAGAGGGGCGAGAAACGCCCGCGGATCCGCCGTACCGGATCACCCCCGCGCCCACCGAACAAGAACGGAGTCGAATCCGTGCCTATGCAGACCCCTGCCGCACCCGCGGCAACACTGCGGCTGGACGGCGAACAGGTCCGGCAGTTCCAGGACAGCGGCTATCTCGCGCTGCCCGGTTTCCTCACCATGGACTTGGTGGACCGTCTCAAGCCGGAGGTCGACCACTGGGTCGACGCGGGATTGCGCGCACAGTCGATCGCCTCGGCCCTCGATCCCGACACCCATGGCGTGCCGGACGTGATGGAGCTGGACCTCCCCGCCCACGGTGAACTGCTCACCCACGAGCCCCTGTTCCAGATCCTGAGGCAGCTGATGGGACGGGACTTCGTCTTCCACCACCTGCACAGCGACCGGCACGCGCCCTCCCTGCCAGGCAAGCCCTGGCACCACGAC
This sequence comes from Streptomyces sp. NPDC054757, assembly GCF_053612185.1. NCBI lineage: Bacteria > Bacillati > Actinomycetota > Actinomycetes > Kitasatosporales > Streptomycetaceae > Streptomyces > Streptomyces sp. NPDC054757. Next base: position 22,755 of record NZ_JBSHBW010000047.1, on the reverse strand, counting down.
TACGAGCAGCACCTTCCGCAGGACCGCCCGCACACCATGATCCACGCGTTGCACTACCTGGACGGTATGAAACCGGATATGGCCGGACTCGCCGTCCTGCCCGGTTCCCACCGTGAAGTCACCGCCAAGGGGGCGCGCTGGCACCTCGGTACAGCGGTGCTGCCAGGAGAGGAGTACATCGAGGAGCTGCCGGAGGGTTCGACCATCCTGCTCAACTCGGCCCTCTTCCACGCCCGCCGCGCCAAGCCACACGCCGCCGGCCGCCCCCGGTACTTCGTGGATGCCTCCTACTGTCAGACCGGGACGCTGTGGCCACCGGTCAAGCCCTACTGGCGGGAGACGTTCCGGCGTGCACGCCGGAACGGGCTGGCGCGCGAGGACTGGCCGGAACTCTTTGCCGAACGCCACTTCAGCGTCTACTCAAAGCCCGAGTGAGCGAGGGGGAACCATGCTGTACGCAGGAATATCCTGGCACCGGGACGGATACCGCCTCGCAGTAGTCGACGAGGCAGGCCGCACCGTCCTGGAGCCCACCGGCCACCCCTCGCACCGGGTGCCCGAACTCGTTTCCCTGCTCAAGGGACTCGACGCCCCGACGACCCTCGTGGTCGACAGCACCAACGGAACCATCGATGGCCGCCTGATGGCCGCCGGCCTGCGCGTCCACCGCGCCGACCCTGCTCTGCTCCCCTCCGCCCCCCGGTTCGGTTCGGTCGAGGCCGAGCAGATCGCGCGAGCCGCGGCACTCCACGCGGACGCCCTGGTCGAACTGGAACGGCACCGCGGCACCCAGACATGCCGGGAGGACTTGCTCGCCGCCTGGATCGCCGGATCGGCCGAGGCCGACCTGGAGTTGGAGTCGTCGGGACTCCTGTTCAGCCACGGAGACCGTACGAGCAAACAGGTCGCTCTCACCTTCGATGACGGCCCCCTGCCGCGATACACTCGCCGGGTCCTCGACGTGCTGGAACGCTACGAGGTCCCGGCCACCTTCTTCTGCTGCGGCATCCACGTGGCGGGAGAGGGCGGCGAACAGCTGCTGCGCATGCGCGAGCAGGGACACACGATAGGCAACCACACCTGGTCGCACCCGTTCCTGCCCGAGCTCACCCGGGCCGGGCTGACCGAACAGATCGACCGTGCGGGGGAAGCGATCGCGCAGGCCACGGGCGGTGACGTGCCCCACCTGTTCCGCCCGCCCTACGGGGCCCGTACACCGGAGGTCCTCGGATGGCTCCGCGAATCCGGGACCACCACGGTTCTCTGGGACGTCGCCCCCGACGACTGGGCCCTGCGCCCGGCCGACGTGATCGCCCGGGACGTCCTGGCCGACGTGCGCCCCGGCTCCGTCGTACTCCTCCACGACGGCGGGGGTGACCGGTCGCCTACGGTCGACTCCCTCGCCCCGATCATCGAGGGGCTGCTGGCACGCGGATACGAGTTCGTCCTGGCGGAGGCCATGTCCGACTGTGCCAGAGCCCGCCCGGCAGGTGTCGCGTGAAGAACTGGGCAGGAAACATCGACCTCGGCACAGCCTCCGTTGAACGGCCGGCGTCCCTCGAGGAACTGCGGCACGTCGTCGCGCGCGGTGAACGGATACGGGCGCTCGGCGCCGGCCACTCCTTCAGCGGCATCCTCGCCACCGGTGGCACCCTCGTTCGTCTCGACGGCCTGCCACCGGAGATCCGCATCGACGCCGGATCTGGGACCGTCACGGTCGGCGCCGGCGTCCGCTACGCACATCTCTCGGCCGAGTTGCACGAGGCGGGATACGCCCTGGCGAACCTGGCCTCGCTGCCTGACATCACCGTCGCGGGGGCGGCTGCCTCCGCGACCCACGGTTCGGGCGACGGGCAGCGATGCCTTGCCGCATCAGTGGCAGGCGTCGAACTCGTCGGACCGGAGGGAGATCTGACCACCCTGCGCCGCGACGTCGACGGCGACGCGTTCACCGGCTCGGTGGTATCGCTCGGAGCACTGGGGGTCACCGCCAGGCTGACCCTGGAGATCGAGCCATCCTTCGAAGTGGCGCAGTCGCTGCGGACCGCCGTGTCCCTCGACGAGCTGTGCGCCCGCTTCGACGAGGCGTTCGGGGCGGCCTACAGCGTCAGCGCATTCACCCTGTGGCGCGACGACGCCGTCCTGTGGCTCAAGAGACGAACCGACCGGCCCGCCACCGAACTGGAACTCGGGGCTCTGGCGGACGGGCCGCTGGCCCCGGTGCCAGGCGACGACCCGTCCCACTGCACCCCTCAGGCCGGCCTGCCGGGGCCGTGGCACGAGCGACTGCCGCACACCCTGGCGGGCAGCGCCGGAGACGACGGCGACGAGTTGCAGTCCGAGTACTTCCTGCCGAGAGAGGCGGCGCCGGCCGCGTTCGCGGCGCTCCAGGAACTCTCCGGCGTGCTGGCGCCCGTACTGCAGGTCTCCGAGGTTCGGACCGTACGCGGTGACGACTTGTGGCTGAGCCCAGCGCACGAGAGGGACTCGGTGACCTTCCACTTCACCTGGACGCGGGATCTCGCCCGCGTCCGTCCCGTGATCGAGGCGGTGGAGGAGCGTCTGGCCCCGCTGGGTGCCCGGCCGCACTGGGCGAAGCTCACGGAGATGAGCAGCCCCACTATCCGTTCCCTGTACCGCCGTGCGCCGGACTTCACCGAACTGCGCACCAAGGCGGACCCGGACGGCAAGTTCGGTAACCAGTTCATCGACGAGGTGTTCCCGAGCGGAGGCCCGACCGGTGTTCCGCTCCCCGCGCACCACAGGAGGAGCGCTCATGGAAAGGCGTGAACTGGCCGGGACGGGCCGGAAGGTCTCCGCCGTCGGACTGGGCACCTGGCAGTTCGGGGACGGCTGGGGCCACATCCCGGAAGCGGATGTCCGGGGCGTCCTCGAGGCCGCCGTCGAGGGCGGCGTCGACCTCATCGACACCGCCGACGTCTACGGCGATGGCCGCAGCGAGCGGCTGATCGGGAGGTTCCTGCGGGACTTCCGCGCCTCGCCGGCGGAGCGGCCGACCGTGGCGACGAAGTTCGGGCGCCGGGGTCCGCAGGAAGCCGGCTCCTTCACCCTGGACAACCTTCGTGCCTGGGCGGACCGTTCGCGGGAGAACCTCGGGACCGAACGGCTGGACCTGGTGCAGCTGCACACACCACCGGACGAGGTGTTCGCGTCCGACGCGGTCTTCGACGCCCTGGACACGCTGGTCGAGGAGGGGCGGACCGCGGCCTACGGGGTGAGCGTCGAGACATGCGACCAGGCCCTCAGCGCCATCCGCCGGCCGGGTGTCGCCTCGGTCCAGATCATCCTCAACATCTTCCGGCGCAAACCGCTGGAGCGGGTCCTGCCGGAGGCGGCTGCGGCAGGCGTGGGCGTCTTCGCCCGGGTGCCGCTCGCCTCGGGGCTGCTTTCCGCGAAGTTCCGGCGGGAGACCCGTTTCGCCGCCGACGACCACCGCTCGTACAACCGGAACGGCGAACAGTTCGATGTCGGCGAGACCTTCTCCGGCGTCGACTACGCAACGGCGGTCGAGGCCTCCGCGGAGTTCGCGGAGCTCGCACCCGACGGGATCACCCCGGCTCAGGCGGCGCTGCGGTGGGTGACCCAGCAGGAGGGCGTCACCTCGGTCATCCCTGGCGCGAGTTCGACGGCCCAGGCCCGCGCCAACGCCGCCGTAGGGTCGTTGGCACCGCTGCCCCAGCCCCTCCTCGACCAGCTGCGGGACCTGTACGACGCGCGGATACGGGACCAGGTGCATCACCGCTGGTGACCCAGGTCATGGTTGACGTCCCTTCGGAACTAGCTCGGGAGCTGAGTCGATGAAAATCAGAGGAGAGAGGGTGCTCCTCACCGGCGCGACCGGCGGCATCGGCCGGGTACTCGCCGCCGCACTCGTCGGAGCGGGTGCTGACGTGATCCTGAGCGGTCGCGACCCCGGGGCGCTGCGGGAGGTGGCCGAGCCGCTGGGCGCCCGATGGTTCGCGGCCGACCTCTCCGATCGCCAGGACGTGATCGCACTCGCCGAGCACTGCGCGGGGGTCGGAGTCCTCGTCGCGAACGCCGCGCTGCCGGCCAGCGGGGACCTGCTCGAGTACACCCCGGAGCAGGTGGAACGGGCCCTCTCGGTGAACCTGGGGTCGACCGTTCTGCTGACGCGGCTGCTCGCCCCGGCGATGGTCGCGGCCGGCCGGGGGCATCTCGCCCTCATCGGGTCGATGTCCGGCAAGGCCGCCACCCCGCAGTCCTCGCTCTACACGGCGTCCAAGTTCGGCTTGCGGGGTTTCGCGCACGCGGCCCGTACCGACCTTCGGCCCGCGGGCGTCGGGGTCTCCCTGATCCAGCCGGGATTCGTCGCGGGAGCGGGCATGTTCGCGAGGACAGGGGCACCATTGCCCCGCGGAGCGCAGGCCGTAACCCCAGAGCAGGTGGCGGGAGCCGTGCTCAGGGCAGTCGAACGCGATCTCGGGGAGGTCAACGTGGCCCCCCTGAAACTCCGGATGACGTGTGCTCTGTCCGTCCAGTACCCGGCCCTGGCGGCCTGGTTGCAGCGCCGGGGAGCCCCGGACAGCAGCGGCAGGCTCATCGTCGAGGCGCAACGCGCCTCTCGCTGAACACCATCACGGTCGAGATCGGGAGTGTCTGATAAACGGCGGATCTGTTGATCATGGAGACGCCAAGTGAGTGAGATGACGATCGAGCAGGAGCCTGTTGCCGAGGTGGCGGGGTCCGGCACGTCGGACGAGCAGTTGATCGCGATGCTGGTCGACCGGGCCCGGAGCGAGGGCCTGCAGCTGACCGGCGAGGGAGGACTGCTGCAGCAGCTGACCAAGCGGGTCCTGGAGTCGGCCCTAGAAGGGGAGATCACGGACCACCTCGGCTACGACAAACACGATGCCGAGGGCCGCGGCAGCGGCAACAGCCGCAACGGGACGAGGGCGAAGACCGTGCTGACCGACGTCGGGCCGGTCGAGGTCAAGGTCCCGCGGGACGTGGCCGGCACCTTCGAGCCGCAGATCGTCAGGAAGCGGCAGCGGCGGCTGACCGGCGTGGACGAGATGGTCCTGTCGCTGTCGGCGAAGGGGCTCACCCACGGGGAGAGTGCGCCGTGAGGCGCTGGTTGATCGTGAGGGGGTGAAAGACCTCTTCCGTCGGGCCGTCGCAGCGGGCTGGCGAAGCTGAGGGCAGCCTGATCCGGGAGGTGCCGGGGAGGGTGGCAAGCGGCCCTGACAAAGCCGGGACGTGTCCAGCACCGTCAGATGGGGCGGGTCCGGCGAGCGACTCGGAAAGGTGTACGTAAGGAACCGGCGTGTTACTCCCTCAATGTGGTCACCGGCTCGAACCTGACGGATCTGGGCCGGTCGCGGTGCGCGCCCTCCTCGATGGCTGGGGCGGGGAACTCCCGGGCGGTGATTTTCTCGCGTCCGCCCGGAGGCCACGGTGAAAGCCTGCGGCGTAGCCGTGGCGATGCCGCAGGGGCAAAGTCGGGCGCCTCCTCCGGGAAACGATCAACTGGTGAACACGGGAACCGCCTGGTCACGGCTCCCGGCGGCGGGCAGACAATCCGCCGTTCGGGATAGGCCCACCGTCGGCCGAACGGACCAGGAGGGGCGGAGCCGTCGTAGTACTCCGAGGCCGGGAGAGCCGGCCACATGGGGAAGGACGGCAGCGGTTTCACGGATGAAGGGAGACTGCAATGTCGAAAGACGCGCCGCCGAACGGCGGCGCCCCGGACCCGGAGCCGCTTGGCTCCGCGTCGCGGGTATCGAAGATGCAGACCAAGCTCCACCGTTGGGCGGCGGCCGACCCTGGCCGCCGGTTCGATGACCTGTTCAACTTTGTGCACGCCCCGGCGACGCTGAAGGTGGCGTTCGACCGGGTCGCGGGCAACCGCGGGGCCAAGACCGCTGGAACGGACGGCCTGACGGTCGCCCGGATCGAGCGGGAGATCGGCGTCCCGGGGTTCCTGGGCGACCTGCGGAACGCGCTCATGAGCGGCGAGTTCCGCCCGCAGCGGGTACGGGAACGCAAGATTCCCAAGCCGGGCGGGTCCGGCAAGGTGCGGAAGCTCGGCATCCCCACCATCACCGACCGGGTGGTCCAGGCAGCGCTGAAACTCGTACTGGAACCGATTTTCGAGGCCGACTTCAAACCGGTCTCCTTCGGGTTCCGGCCCAACCGGCGGGCACACGACGCGATCTCGGACATCCACCTCTACGGCAGCCGCGGCTACCACTGGGTGGTGGACGCCGATATCGAGGCGTGCTTCGACTCGATCGATCACACGGCCCTGATGGACCGAGTGCGAGGACGGGTGAAGGAAACGTGTGCTGTCCCTGGTCAAAGCCTTCCTTAAGGCTGGGCTCCTCACCGAACTCGGCGAGGAGCCCGACCGGGACACCGCAGGGCGGGATCCTCTCCCCACTGCTGGCCAACATCGCGTTGTCGGTGCTCGACGAGCACTTCCACCACGACTGGGAGCCCGGCGGACGGATGGATACCGAGGGACGGCGCCACTGGCGCAGGAAGCAGGGCCACGCCACCTGGCGGCTCGTCCGCTACGCGGACGACTTCGTCATTCTGGTGTTCGGCACCCGCGACCACGCCGAAGCCCTGCATGAAGAGACCGTCCACGTGCTTGCTCCGGTCGGTCTTCGCCTGTCCCCGGGAAGACACAGATCGTGCACGTGGACGAGGAGTTCGACTTTCTGGGGTTCCGCATCCGGCGGCGCCGCAAGAAGGGGGACAGCCGACAAGTGGCACCTCTACACCTTTATCGGCGCCCGCGCATTGCGGACGCTGCGAGGCAAGATCCGTGCCCTGACCCACAGGTCGTCGCAGATCCCGCTCAGGGACGTGCTGATCCGGATCAACCAGATCACGCGCGGCTGGGCAGCCTACTTCCGGCACGCCGTGGCCAAGCACACCCGGGACACGCTGTCTCACTTCGTGTGGTGGCGCGTCATCAGGATGCTCAAGGCCCGACGTCGCTGGAGGTGGCGCGACGTCCGCCGATGGCTCCGCACCCCAAGGGGATGGCGGCCCATCCACGCAGACGGCGTTGAGCTGTTCGACATCGCCTCCACGCGGGTCACCCGCTACCGGCGGCGCAACAGCATCCCCACCCCCTGGACCAAGACCGCAACCGTTACCGCCTGACGCAGAAGCCGTGGGAGCCGGGTGCGGTGAGAGCTGCACGCCCGGTTCGGCGAGCGGCCCGCAGAAACGGACCGGTGGCAACACCGGCACCGCGCTGCGGGCCGACTCGACTTTCCGCGCACCTGGCCGAGGTCTACGGAGCGGAGGTGTCCAAGCAGACGATCTCCACGATTACCGACAAGGTGATGGAGGGGATGGCCGAGTGGCAGAGCCGCCCGCTTGACCGCGTGTATCCCGTTTTGTTCGTGGACGCCATCAACGTCAAGATCAGGGTTCTGTCAACGATCTTGTGATCCGGTGGGTTGGAGCTCATCGGTTGACGTTGCCCTCGACGGCACCGGAACTGTGGGGCAGGGTCAGTCCGTTGTGGACGGCGGCGTAGTCGCGGCGGAGATTGCGGGCGAAGCCCGCGAGCGGAGCCAGGCTGTCCGTTCGACGTCGGTGATCCAGTCGTCGAGGCGGTCGCCGTGGCGGCCGGTCATCATCGCGGCGAACTTCCTGACGTGAAGAGTGAGCCGGTCGAGTTCGGGATCGCGCTCGCGCAGCCGGTGCAGCTTGTCGGCGTCCTCGTCTCGTAGGTGCTCGGGGTGGGTCATGATCCAGGAGGTGACCTCGCGGACCGACGGAGGCTTGGGTCCCGGGGCGGGAGCGTGTCCACGCCCGTTCCGGTAGCGCCGCAGGTGGTGCTGGACAGCCAACTCGCCGCCCGGATAGCCGAGTTCTTGGAGGCGGCGTTTCGGATGCCTTCGTTCCAGCGCTGGTGCAGGTGGCTGACGTATGGGTCGACGATATGGGCCCGCTGCAGGCTCTTGGCGACGACATCGTCGGCGGAGCGGGCGTCCACCAGCTTGCAGACGGTCGCCTGGTGCAGACCGGGTTTCCGGCCGATCGCCGCCTTTGACATCCCCTGTTCCCGCAGCTCATGGGCGGCGGCATGCTGCTCACGCAGCCGAACCACGATCTTCAGTTCTTCCGGGAGCTGCACTACCTCTGGCTCCGCCGCGCCAGTGTCGTGACCGCTGGCCCGTGCTGGAGGCGGGTTTGCCAGTCGGGAGCGATGGGCGTTGACCGTCTTCTCGACCGCCTGGCCGAGGTTGGCCCACAGGTGATAGCGATCCGCGACCTGTTCGGCCTGCGGCGCCCCGACCCGAGCGCCCTCTGCATATCCGCTGGAACCGTCCCGGCAAATGACCTTCACCTCGGGGTGATCGCGGAGCCAGGCAGCCAAATCCTCCCCGTCGCGACCGTCGTAGAGGTACAGCAGCCGGTGGGTGGCCATGTCGATCAGTATCGTGCCGTAGTGGCGGCCCTTGCGGAACGCGAAGTCGTCGACGCCGAGGACCTCCACCTTGCCGATCTCCGGCTCGGGCAGGGACCTGACCAGCCGCAACAGCGTGTCCCTGCCGATGGTGAGGCCGACCGCGGACGCCAGTCGGGCCCCAGCCCGGCCGGCCAGGGCCAACCCGATCCGCGTCAAAACCTCGCCCAGCAGCGGGGTATGCCGGCTGTGCGGGATGGTCAGCCCCGAGACCTGCTCGGCGAACGTCACCGCCGTGCAGGAAGGGTTCTCGCAGCGGAAGCGGCGGACGCACAACTCGATCACGACACCGAGGCCACCCACAGCGACATCACGCAGCCTGCGGACGTACCGACCGTGCACCCGGGCCGAGCTCTGGCCGCACCGACACAAACCGGTCGTCGCCCGCACCCGCGTCCTCAGCACTACCTGGTCCGGCTGCCGCTCGACCTCCTCGATCAGCAACGCGGACAGGTACGGAAACAGCTCCAGGAGGACATCATGAGACCACGCGATGCATGATCGCGAACAGGCGGAGCAACGTGCTCAGCCGCCCGGATCACAAGATCGTCGACAGAACCGAGATCAGGGACGGCCAGGTCGCCAACCGGCCCGTCTACGTCGTCATGGCCGTCACCGTCGACGGCACCCGCGACATCCTCGGCATCTGGGCGGGCGAGGGCGCGAAGTACTGGCTGCGCGTGTTCACCGAACTGAAGAACCGCGGCCTGGACGACGTACTGATGCTGGTATGCGACGGGCTGAAGGGCCTCCCGGATGCCGTGGAGGCCGTCTGGCCTCGAACGATTGTCCAGACCTGCATCGTTCACCTCCTGCGCAACAGCTTCCGCTACGCGGCCCGGCAGGACTGGGACAAGATCGCGAAGGCGCTGAAGCCTGTCTACACCGCGCCGAACGAGAGCGCGGCGGCCGAACGCTTCGGAGAGTTCCAGGACGCCTGGGCCGGAAGTATCCGGCGGTCATCAAGCTGTGGGAAGCAGCCTGGGCCGAGTTCGTGCCCTTCCTCTCCTTCGACGTCGAGATCCGCAAGGTCATCTGCTCGACAAACGCGATCGAGAGCGTGAACGCCCGCATACGCAAGGCGATCCGAGCCCGAGGTCACTTCCCGAACGAGGCTGCCGCCTTGAAGTGCGTCTACATGGCGCTCATGAGCCCGGATCCCACAGGCAAGGGCCGCAAGCGCTGGAAAGCACCTTTGAACGCCTTCCAGATCGCCTTCGAAGGTCGACTCGCCCCGACCAACAACTGAACCTCAACAACCAAGATCGGCCGTTAAGTTGACACACCCCCTGGTCGATGGATTCGGTGAAGTCCTCGCCGATGCGGGCGGAAGCCCTCCGCCTCCGGTCCCCAGGACCGGAATCCGAAAGTCGACGCTCACCGAAGCCGACGGCCGCTACACCTTCACCACTGGCGGGGGCGACGGGGCGATGAGGTCGGCAGGTGCCACGGCCTTACTCAACGCGGCGAGGCGATGGGCTCTGTGGGGGCGTGCGCCCAAAAGGCGGCAGTGACACGCTGGACGAGGAGGGACTGGTCGCTCGGCGGGTCGTTGTCGCTGTCCACGGCGTGCGGCACAAGGACCCTGGTGCGGGCCACGTGGCGTACCTCTTGTGCCATGAGTGGGCGCAGGACGTTGACGAGTTGTGTGGCTGTGCAGTTGGGGTCCGGCAGCACGATGGCGTCAAGGTTGCGGGGCATCGGGTTGTAGCTCCTGCGTACGCAGTGGATGACCGGCTGGTCGTGTGTGTGCCGCACGGCCGGATCGCCTTCCAGATGGATTTCCGCGTCGAGCATGTCCACCGCCAATTGCATGGCGAACTTCTGGGCCTCGGCCCTGGTGGCCAGTACGGCCACGACGCGACGCAGCCGGAGCCGTTCGATGATCTGCGCGGTTGCGTTGGCTTGGGTGGACCATTGCCGCGGACGCCGCGAGGCGGGGTTTCTGCGGACGCGGACCACCGCCAGCTGGCAAGACGCCAGCAGTTCTTCGTCCTCCAGTGCCTGCCGGCTCGTCGGGACGACGTGGCTACCGAAGATCTTTTGTGCGGGCATGTGGACCGCCCAGTCCACGTCGCGCGCCTTGAGGCCGGGTGCTATCTGGCGGGGGATGCGTGGAGTGGCCGTCAGATAGATGCGCCGCCGGGCAAAGATGCGGTCGTCGTAGTGGATGTCGGCATAGGGGTGTTCCGGCGTGATGATGCCCTCTGCCGTGCGGTGCGCTTCTTCGACGACGAGGTGTCCCCAGGCAGGAAGGTCGTGGCGACGGTGGCTGTCGGCGACCAGCCGGGCATCTGCGTAGCGGGCGAACACCAGCGCTCCGGGCGGCTGCTGTCTGATCCAGTCGGCCAGATCGGCAGCGCTGGTCAGACGGGTACCACCGTGCGGGCCGAAGCCCATGCCCGCCTGCGGCCTGTCGCCCACTTTCCGCCAGGTGGCGGCGGCCTTGCGGAGGTAAAGCACATCCGGGCCGAGGATCAGGCAGGTTTCCGGAGCGAGTTCAAGCACAGCGGACGCGACAGTGGTGGTCTTGCCTGCTCCGGCAGGCATGCTGATCAGTGTCCGGCGGCCGCCCCCGCCGAAGATCATCGGGGCCAAGCCCGGTGGCGGCTCGCTCTCGGCCGTCCAAAACACCGGGTCGTGCGCACCCACCAACGCGGCAACGTCCTGGAGAGCCGGTTCCTCCCCAGCCGCGGAATTGCTCGTGACAGCAGCAGGGCTCTGTGCTGACGGAAGCGGTGCCGGCGGCGTCTGCGCGCGCTGGGAAGCCGGTGTCCACTCCATGGCCAGTGAGTCCAGGGACGCGATCTCCTCGCTGCCGAGGGCGTCTTGGCGGGCCTGAGCGCACAGGTCGGTGATCCATGGGCCGAGCGGGAAACGCCTGTCGCCTTCGCCGACGTGGAGGCCGGGCGGGACACGCAGGTGGTGGTGCTGGCGGTAGAAGTGCCGGGCGGCTCGCAGCCCGCCTGCGAAGTGGTTGGTGGGGGCTCGATGGAGCGCCAGGACCAGTGGACTGTCTTTGAACGGCAGCGCCGCCAGTTGCTGGCGCTGCTCCTTCTCCAGGGTCGGGAACATGTCGAACTGCCGGTCGAGCCAACGGGTGGCGTGGTCTGCGTCGCCGGGCAGGGGGCCGGGGGTGATGACCGGAGGGGACGCGCTGTCGCGGACCCGGGTCAAGGTGCGCTGCCATGCGTCGGACCAGCGGGGGTTCCACCAGCGGTCGATGTCTCGCAGGGCGCGCCGGTAGGGGTCGGGCAGGGTGCCCTCGCTGTCCTGGCGGCGCTGCTGCAGGAGCCACTGCGCGAGGGAGCGGCGCTGGTAGGTCTCCTGCGCGTCACGGGGAAGGAGGTGGCCGTGCTCGCATGCGTAGGCCTGCGCGGTTTCGAGGAAGGCCTCGGTGCTGTCCGGGTCGTGGCGCCAGGTGATGTTGAAGGTGGCCAGTGCGGCGACGCGGGCGGCGGGCAGGTGTCCGGCAGCTTTGAGGGCGCGCTGATAGCCGAGCCAGCAGCCGAGATGAAACCCGTCGTCGGTGATGTGATTGCTGGGGACGTCGAGGTGCCCGTGTTCGGTCTGGAAGGCCCGGGCGGCGGCCATCCCGGCGTCCCAGATGTCCGGTTCGGGTTCCATGATGCGCAGCATCAGGTGGGGAGCGATCTCCAGGGCGCGTGCGGGGCGGATGGCGTAGTCGGGGGTGGAGATGAGCAGGCGGCGGCCGCTGATCGGCAGGCGGTAGAAGTAGTGCTCGTCGTAGGCCCGCAGCGCGATCATGACTTGGTGGAGCAGGTGGTAGGGCGTGCCGAAGGTTGCTTCTTCGGGGCGTTGCCCGGGGCCGAACAGAACGGGGATGATCAAGGTGGAGACCTTGTTCATGCCGGGGCCGATGCGCAGGGCCCGTCCGATGGCCTGGATGATGTCGATGGTGGATTGCTTGGGGTCGGCGAACAGCACGGAGTCGGCCAGCGGGAAGTCCACGCCTTCGACGCACAGGCGGACATTGCACAGGACGCGGAGCTCGGCGAGCGAGCCCTTGCGCTGGTCTGCGGGGGCCTGCCCGAAGTGGCTCATGCGTTCGCGCCGCACCTGCCGGGAGTGCTTGTGGTGGATGCTGGAAACCCACAGGCCGTCCGCGTGTCCGCCAGGGATGGCGGCCGCGGTCTGCGGGAGGGTTTCGGCGAGGGCGTCGCACTGCGCGATGCTGCGGCTGAAGGCAACCGCCCGCTGAATGTGGTGGTCCTCGCGGGCTTTGAGCAGGGCCAGTTAGGCTGCGGCGACCCGCGCGGCATCGGTCTGCGGGGTACGGCCCCGCTTCGTGCGGCTGGTGAGGAAGGCGCGCAGCTGCGGGTGGTGGATCTCGGGGGCTGCGATGCGGTAGTCGGCGAGTCTGCCTTCGTGGATGGCCTCGGCCAGGGAGTAGCGGTAGGCGACGGTGCCGTAGAGGGACACATCGTCCATGGAGGCGATCGGTTCGGTGACGATGCCCCGGTTGACGTCCCAGATACGAGGCGTGGCGGTGAGGTAGAGGCGATGGCGGGCGGGGATGGCGTCGTCGTCGTGGATGACGCCCCAGGCCTTGCTTCGGGCTCCGGCGGTGCGGTGGGCTTCATCGACGATGGCGATGTCCCAGCGGGGTAGTTGATGGTCGTGGTGGGCCAGGCGGAGCTTTTTGAGGGCGGCGTAGGTGGCGAAGACGTTGACCGGGCCGTCGGCGTCTCGTACGGCTTGGGCCAGGTGTGCCGGGTTGCTTGTCATGGTGAGGATGCCGTCGAGGACGGGCTCGTTGGTCTGCGGATCGGAGCAGACCCCGAGGTAGCGGCCCGGGCGGCCGGCGGTGTACCAGACGCGGGCGGTCTGGTTCAGCAGGTCCAGGGTGGGCAGCAGAGTCAGGCTGCGGCTGTTGGTAGTGATCTCGTGGGCGACGTGGACGGCGAGGTGGGTCTTGCCGGTACCGCACGGCATGATCACCTGCTGTCGTGTGCGTCCCATCGCGAACGCGTTGAGCACACAGTCCGCGGCATCACGCTGACGGGTCCACAGCTTGCTGGACAGGCGTTCGCCGGAAAGATCAAGTTGCACGGGCCAACTCCGCAGTTCTGGCAGGTCAGTGGGTCTGCCCGAAGAATGCGCAGCAGAACGACCACGCGCTGCCCGCCCGCGGTGTTGCCACACGATCAGGTGAACACCGTACGAAACAGGCCCGTTCTATGCCCGCGCGCGATGTAGATGTAACTGTGCAGGAACAGCACAAGGTAGAGGCTGTGCGAGGCCGATGTGTCTGCAGGACGGAGCGGGAGCCGGATGGCGTGGGGCCGGAGTCTGGCACGCGTGAACGTGCTGCTGGCCGGCCATGAGTCGAACTGCTCGCTGCTATGGCGTGTGGCGGCGGCTCAGGGGGTGGATATCGCCTTCCTGCTGGACGAGTTGGGCGACGGGGAGCCGGGACAGCAGGCGGTGCAGCCGCATCTGGCCGAGGTCTTCTTGAGCGCTCCGGCCGCCGAGAGGCTCGCCGCGATGCTGAATGTGGAACTGTCACGGCTGCAATGGGCGCTGCCTCATCTGCGCGAGATCCACCTGCTGCCCGGGCAGCAGGCCCGGTGGGAATGGCCGTGGTATCCGATGGAGCACTATCTGGTCCCGGCCTGCAGCCGGTGCGTGGCGCTGCGCGGGGGCGGGTGGGGGCGATCTGGCTGGTCTGGCCCGAGTCCTGGAAGATCTGCGACCGGCATGGCCAGTTCACCCATGTGCGCCAGTCCGGCTCCGGCGTGGAACTGGCCCCACTGGCGCAGGTGGTGCGGGCGCACCGGCAGCGCCAGCGGTTCGAACGCCGGCACGGCCGCGTCGGGGCTTACCTGGTCGCGGACGCGTTCGCGGTCACCGGCTGGTGGTGGCGCACGACGGTCGTGGGGTGCTGGGCGCGGCGGGCACAACGCGCCGGGCGACCGGAGAGCGACCTGGAGTCGGCGTGGCTGTGGATGCACCCGGAGGCCGTCGCAGTGGCCCGCGCTCTGCTGGACTACGAGCGGCAGCGCGCGATGCAGGGCGCCGGGCCGTGGGCCGTGGCCGAGGCGCAGCTGCTCGAGCGCCTGGCGCAGCTGGCCACTGTGCTCGAGCTGCCGCCCGGGACGTGGCGGATCCCGGTGGCACAGTGGCTGCACCAGCATCTCCGGTGCGCGCCGCCGGTAGCGCAGATGGGCGAGCCGGGCCGGCCGGTGACGGCGCTCATCCACGCCGACGACGAGCAGCAGCAATCCCTGGCCGAGCGGTGCTGTCTGCCCTGGGAATGGAACGACCCGTCCGTGCCCGTGTGACCCCGGAGCGGCAGCGCGGGCCGCCGCCCGCAGGACCTCAACCGGGCAGGTTTCGGACCGGCGTTCGCCATGCCCTTCGTCCGGGTGATCGGCTGCGGCAGCGGCCACGAGGGCACCCGGGCCGGCGGATCATGGAGCGAGTTTGCCGGGCAGCGAGCTGGCGGAGGGGTATGTACGTGCCGGACGCTCCCCTAGACCAGCAGGCGATCACCGTCTGCTATCTCGACCGGTTCGGACGCCGGTGTGAACTGCCGGTGGAGCAGGCCGCTCAGGTGCCGTTCGAACAGCTGGCGCCCTTGCAGATGCCGGTGCCCTATCCAGGTCGGCAGTCCTTCGTCACCAAGGCCTGGGCCTCGGCCACCGGCCAGTCGCTGGCGTGCGGTTCACTGCGCCAGCAGCGCTGCGGCATGCTGCTGGACCGGGATCCGACGGTGGCCGCGCGCAGCGCCGGGCCAATGGAGCTGCACTGGACACAGGGCGGCTGCACGCAGAGCCTGCGGCCGGACTTCGTCGCCTTACGGGCAGCGCGGCGGGAGGTCATCTGCGTGGCTCCAGAGGAGATCACCGACCGTTGGCACGCAGGGCAGCAACTGCTGGCCCAGGCCGCCGCTGTGGCGGGCTGGCGGGTGCGGGTCCTGAAGCTGCCGGATGGTGTGGAGCTGGACAACCTGATGCTGCTGTACGCCGTCCGTAGTCCACAGTGGCTGGCCGTGGCCGATGCCGAGGCGTTGGCCCGCCGCTTCACTTCCCCTCGCACCATTCGCTCCGGGGTGCGGGCTGCGGGCCTGCCCATGTTTGCGGGCGTGGACCTGGCCTATCACCTGATCTGGAAACGGCGGCTGCACACCGACATGACCAGGCTCCTGACGCCGTCATCGACGGCATGGCTGCGGGAGGACGGATGACCGCACCGCACGGCGCGGTTCCGGACGGCGCGGACACTCTGGCCCTCGGCGACACCATCACCTTCAGCGGGGCGCGCTGGCTGGTGACCGCCTTTCACGGTCCGCGGGTCTTCCTCAACGCGCCCGGTGACACCACAGCCGAGCCTTTGATCATCCTCCAGCCGGTGCTGACGTCCGCGAAGGACTTCGCGGTCCTTGACCGGGCGGCTCCCCGCACGGTGGTCACCCACCGCGGGCACGAGCTGAAAGCCCTGCCCGCCGCACTGCGTCGCGAGGTGACCCGGTGGGAGCGCATCGTGAAGGAGGTGCTGCACCAGCAGGCCCCGAACGTGCCGGCGACCACTCCGCCCAAACCCGCCTTCGACCCGGAGCTCCGCACTCTCAAGCAGCGCTACCGCACCAAGACCGACCAGTTGACCGAGGCTGGCTGGCCGACCTCGCCCGCCACCATCGAGCGCAAGTGCCTCGCCTGGCGCAAGGAGGGACTGCTGGGGTTGATCGACCGGCGTGGCCAGCGCGCCGCCTCAGCGCACGGACGCGTCGAGCAGCGGGTGATCGACCTGGTGTGGGAGATCCTGGATGGCGAACGCGACCAGGGTCTGTCGCCGGGCACCTTGTCGCGGCTGATCGGCCGTGTGCAGCAGACGGTTCAGGCCCGCTACGCTCGTGAGCTCGCCGACGCCGATGCGGCCACCGCGGCTGCGCTGCTGCCCAGCCAGGCCACGTATTACCGGCTGCTGCAGCGTCTGGGGATCACGGCACACAATGCGCATGCCGCGGCGGCCCGGCGTGCGGCCGGCCCGCCGCTCTCAGCGATGCGGCCCGGCAGCCGGCGGGCGACCACGGCGCGCTGGCCCGGGGAACTGGTGCAGATCGACACCACCGGACTGGATGTACTGGTCATCGGCGACGAGGGACAGATCATCTCGGTGGAGCTGACCATCGCGATCGATGTGGCCACCCGCAGCATCGTCGGCGCGCTGATCGTGCCCAAGCGGTTCCGCCGTGGTGCCGGTGCGGGCCGGTGGCTGGGCGGGCCACCCGCAGCTTCGACACGGTGCAGGTCGTGGCGCAGAGCACCGCACCGCTGCCGGTACAGCCGGGGTGGTCCCCGGAAACCTTCATGGGCGGCTCGGACCTGCCCTTCGAGGAACTGCTGGCCGCCGATGAGCGGTTCGCCGGTGCGGCCGCCAGGCCGGTCATCAAACCCGAGACGCTCGTCGTCGACCACGGCTCACCGTTCGTCTCCGCGGACTTCACCCGCTCCTGCAACTCCCTGGGCATCGAGGTCCGCGAGGCCCGGCTGCGCACCCCCGTCGACAAGGCGATCGTCGAGCGCGCCATGCTGGCGATCAAGACCGGCTTCAGCCAGCACCTGGCCTCCTACACCCACCACCGTCTGGACCTGCGCGGCAAACACGTCCGCAAGCAGCCGCTGTGGACGATCGCCCAGCTGCAGGACCTGTTCGAGCAGTGGGTGGCGCTGCGCTGGCAGCAGACCCCGCACGGCGCGCTGCGCAGCCCGTTCACCCCGGGACTGAAGCTCACCCCGAACCAGATGTATGCAGCGCTGATCTCGCTGCGCGGCTACCGGGCCACGGCGCTGACCGAGAGCGAGAACCGCAAGCTGCTGCCGACCGTGTGGGCACGCATCAACCGCAAGGGCTTCCAGATCAACAACCGCACCTACAACCTGGACAAGGGAGCCCTGGATCCCTTCCGCGGCTCCTCCGGGCTCGCGGCCTTCCAGGGAAGGTGGGAGGTGCACTACTCCCCCAACCAGCCCGAGGTCGCCTGGCTGTTCAACCACCGGGCCGCCCCAGACAGCGACCCGTGGGTGGAGGTGCCCTTCATCCACCGGCGGATCCTGCACGACCGGTGGACCGAAGAGAGCTGGGAGCAAGGACTGCAGGTCCATCTCGCCGTCGGCGGACACCGACACGACGAGGCCGCCATCGCCCGGGCCACGCACCGCCTGCTGTCCAAAGCGGCTAAGGGGCCCGGGCCCGCCGATGCACCCGCTGCCTCTGCCCGTTCCCTGCCCGCGCCCCGCCGCCGGCCGGCGGCACCCAAGGAGCCCTATGCCGCCGGTATGCCGCCGCTGGATCCGGAATCGGTGCGGCCCTTCCGCCGCCTCGATCGCCCCGCTGCGGAACTCTTCACCGCTGGCGAGCCCGTAAAGGACAGCAGGCAGAGCGTCGATGCCTTCCTCGCCTCGCTGCCCGAACTGAACCCGCCCGCCGACGGCGATAACGGCTATAACGGCCAACAAGGAGAGGACCGTTGAAAGCCTCGGTACGTGATCCGCAGTCCCCGCCCACTCCCCCAGCCCCGCCGGCCCCCGACACTGTCGGCCCGCCGACCACCCTGCTGGGGTGGCGCACCCGCCTGCGGCAACCGTCCTCCAAGCTCCCATCCTTGGTTCCGCTGCCGCCGGAAGACCCTTCCTCCGCCAACAGCGAGGAGGAAGGGGAGAAAAGGGAGAACGATCCCCGCGTCCGATACCGCGCCGACCTCGGTCTGGTCGAGACCACCGACATCCAGCGCGGACTGCTCCTCGCACGGCGGATGCTGCGGCGAAACGGCGAACGCCGCCAACCCGGCCCGCACATCGCCATCGACAGCGACTACCGCGGCACCGGCAAACGCACGCTGCTGCACCACATCGGCATGGGCCACCAAGGGCGCCGCGAGAAACTGCACGGCATCGACGACACCCGCATCCCGGTGATCTGCATCAACGCCCCGCCCACCCCGGGCACCCCGGCCGACTGGTCCGCCGCCCTTGCCACGTTCCTGGGCTGGGCCCTCTACCGCTCCGACACCGACAGCCGGCCCGTGCAACGCATGAAGGACTTCACCGGGCCCGCCGTGCATGTGATGCGCACCAACCACGTAGAGGTGTGCCTGGTCGACGGGATCGACCGGCTGCGCACCGAGGATCTGCAGCCCACCTTCGACTTCTTCGACTACCTCGCGGACGAACTGAGCCTGACGGTCTTCTGGAGCGGCATCGGCTCCAGCGACATCCTCCGCGAAGCACGCACCGCCCGCTTCCCCGCCCTGCGCCGGACAACCGACGCCGCACCGCTGCGCCAGCGGCCCGTACCCACCCTCTGGGTCAACCGGCTACCCCCTCGCAGCCCCGAACACCCCGACGAGTGGCCCCGGGCCCTGGCCAGTTTCGACGGAAGACTCCAGCTGTGCCGCCACCGGCCCAACAGTCTCCTGGAGCTCGCCGAAGAGCTCTACGACATCACTGACGGGCTCATGGAAAACCTCACACCGCTGCTCAGCACGGCCGCGCAGATCGCCATTCTCGACGGCACCGAGGCGATCACACCGGAGATCCTGCACGACGCAGCCCGATACCTCGATCTGCCCGCGGCAGGCACGATGGACGAGGCGTGGTGACGCAGAGCGCGGATGCCGGGCTCTCACCACCGACGAGTACGCGGGCCGCTCGCACGCCGTGCCGGGCACTCGCACACGTCGCCCAGCGGGCCCGCAGGTGGCGGGCGTCCCTGAAATGCGACAGGGCCCGGATCCTCGAATGGATCCGGACCCTGCTCGGCAGTAGCGGGGACAGGATTTGAACCTGCGGCCTCTGGGTTATGAGCCCAGCGAGCTACCGAGCTGCTCCACCCCGCGTCGATGAAGCCAACCGTAGGTCTTCCCGCGAGGTCCGCAGACCGCCCTCGGCCAGGGGCTATGCAGCGAAGCCGACGTTGGTGCAGTACTCGTACGCTCCGTACTGGGATCCCAGATCAGGCAGGACGTCGTCGGTCCAGGCCGCGTCCAAGCCGTGGTGGTCACCGGCCGCCCACGCGCCGACGATCCGGTCCCAGCGGCGCACCTTCATGTGCCGGAAGGGAACGTCGCGCTGCAGCGGGCGGGCGACGCCGGACTGGTTGAGGGGATGGATCTCCACCCTGGTGCCGCCGTTCGCGTTGAGGCGCTTGAGCAGGTGCCGGGCCACGTTCTGCCGGCGCACCACCCGGTAGGCGTCGTCGATCTTCTTCAGGTTCTTCGCCGAGGGGTGGCGCTTGCCCTCCAGCCATGCCTTGAGCGTGCGGTCGGTCACCGTCAGCCCGGCATCCCTGGCGGCCTGACGGGCGTGGTCGGACCTCGTCAGATAGTTCAGGCGCGCCATCAGGCCGCGCTTCGCCGTGACGGGTGTGGCGATGCCGCCGGCGAGGTCGTCGAGCTTTTGCCCGACGAGTTCGCTTCCCCTGACGCCGCTCGCGCCGAACCTCCCGAAGTCGCTGTTCCTCTCCGGCATCTACTGCTCCTCCCCCATCGTGTCGGTGCCCGCGGTGTAGAGGTCTTTGACCTTGACCTCGGTAACCCCACGGCCTTCGGGAAAGACACGGCGCCAGTCGCCGATGACGTGGAGTTCGTCGGTGCCCATCGCGCGGACGACGGCGAGTCCTTCGTCGTGGGCTTTGAGCGCCTTCATCCAGAGGTTGGCGAAGGCCTGGGAGCGGATGATGTGCATCCAGTCCGGCCGATACAGCTCCCGGTTGTAATTCGACTCCCCCATGGTGGAGACGAACTTCGAGTACATCGCCTTCACGTACTCCAGGGTGACCGCGTCGCCGTCGGCGATGGCGGTGTCGCGGGCGTCCTTGAGCGTGATGCGGAACTTCTCCAGCAGGTTCTCCGTCGCCCCCGAAGTGTAGGACTCGTGGACTTCCGGCGCCTCGCACAGCCCGTATTTCGGGCTGGACAGGCGCAGCAGGAGACGCAGGGTGGGTTCGGTGACCCACAGGGGTCCGGGTTCGTCGCGCTCGCCGATCGGGTTGGGCAGCACGGCGTCGTGCTCCCAGGCGGGTGGGGTGATCAGGTGGACTCCGGCGCGGCGGCGGTCGTGCGGCATGCCGGTGGTGTGCTCGAGCTGCCCGAGCGGCAGATGAGTCTTGAGGGCGGACAGGTAGGCGCCGTTGATGTCCAGTGCCGTCACCCCATGAACGCCGGGCGGCAGTTCGGCGCGGGTCCACTTGGGGCGGGCCTCCCAGATCTGGTCCGCGCCCCGGGAGGTCTGCTTCTTCAGGATGTCGGGAATCCCGGGGTGGGCGATCACGTCGTACCGGGCGCCCTTGCGGGTCTCGTCCAGCAAGCGCATCGTGTCCGGGATCGCCTTCTTCAACAGCGCCGCGGTGGCCGCTTCCACGTCGCCCTGGTGCTCGGCGAGCGCTCCCTCAACCGCCGCATGGATCAAGCCCACCGCGCCTGACGGCTCCTGGAATGCCCGGCGGGCCGGGCCCTTGGCACGCTCCGACGGCTTCGAGGCCGGGGCAGGCCGGCCTGCGACCGGGGCGGTAGGGGCGGGCTGCGCCTCGGCTGTGCTGTCCTGACATTCGGCCGGGTCCAGGTGCTGAGCGAAGCCCTCCACCCGCTGTCCGGCCGGACGCCCGCACAGCACACACGGCTCCGGCGAGGTGAGTACCTCTACCTCGTCGCCGCCCTCGGGCTCGGAGGAAGCGGGCTCGGCTGAAGCGGCAGCCTCCGCTGCGACGGGCTCGGCCGCAGTGGACTCCACCGCGGGCTCGGTGTCGGCGGTGAGCTTGGCGCTCAACCCGTTCAGGAGATAGGCGTACTTGACGCGCACCTCGCCGGCCGGGACCCGGCCGGCTTCCCAGGCACTGACCGTGGACGGGCTCACCCCGAGGGCGCGGGCGACCTGTGCCTTGGACAGTTGGGCCTGCTCGCGCAAGGCGCGGCGGGCCGCGGGGTCCGGGAGGTCGGCCTGCGGGCCGACGGAGGCGAGGAGCGAGTCGATCGCGTCGAAGTCACTCACCGGGCGCTCCCTTCAGATGTAGGTTACGGGGTTGCGGGACAAGTGCGGGCTCTTGGTGGGCCGTCCGACACGGTCGTCGCCCCGCAGCAACTCCCCTTGGAGGGCGTAGCGGTCGCCGTGCTTGGAGATCCCGGTGATCGTCGCGACGGCGAGGACAGTGCCTGACGTGTTGATGATCTGCACCTCGTCCTGGGACAGGGCACGGTCGGCATTGAACTTCCAGATGCCGCGGCCGGTCTCCCATGCCTCGTCCTCGCTCATGCCGGGCCGCCAGCCAATGGTCATCCGTTCGAGCATGTCGTCCGGGCCCGCCTCGCGCTCGG
This sequence comes from Streptomyces sp. NPDC054757, assembly GCF_053612185.1. NCBI lineage: Bacteria > Bacillati > Actinomycetota > Actinomycetes > Kitasatosporales > Streptomycetaceae > Streptomyces > Streptomyces sp. NPDC054757. The sequence continues at coordinate 949 of NZ_JBSHBW010000047.1, read as the reverse complement.
GGCCGATCTGGATCTGCAACACCCGCCCACCTCCCAGAACCTGAACTCTTCAACTTGTTGCGAAGTTACCACCTGAACATGTAACTTCGCAACAAGTTAGGAAGTAACCGCCTTTCCTGACCCCAGCACGACTTCACCGCTCCGACCCTCGACACGAAGGAGACCCACTCCATGGCCAAGGCGTACGGCGAAGTACTGCGCGGCATCCGCACCGACACCTGCTGCACGACCGGCGCGGAGCTGATCCACATCCGGTTCACCGACGACTGGGGCATCCGCGGCTGCAACGAGTGCGGCGGCCCAGAACAAGCTCGGAATCCTGGTGCACGCCCGTCCCAGCGAAGTAACGCACCCCGGCGCCAGCTGATCCCCCGCCCCGGCCTTCGGGCCTCCGCCCGCCGCCAGCCCGACGGCAGTCAGAGGCCCTTGCGCACGCTTCCAACTCGGATTCCGGAGTCCCCGTAGTTCCGGGCCCGGCGGGCCTGCTCCCCAGCCCGCATCCTGCGCCCTGAGGTTCCCCCGTCATGCGGGAGCCGCTGATCAGCTGGTCAGCAGGGGGTGACGGGTGTTCAGATTCGTTGGTTCGGCCGTCGCCTGCTCGGCGTAGTACTTCTCCTCGAACTCGATCGGGCTGAGGAAGCCGAGCCGTTCCTGGATGCGGCGGGAGTTGCAGAAGCCGTCGACGTACTCGAAGAGCGCGAGATTCACCTCGGCCCTCGTGGTGAAGGTGCGGCCGCGGAGGCCCTCGGTTTTGATGAGCATCCAGAGGTTCTCGGCGAGGGCGTTGTCGTACGAGTCCCCGACCGAACCCATGGATGCCTCAACTCCCGCCCGCATGAGTCGAGTTGTGAGCTTGATGGACGTATATTGACAGCCGTGGTCGGCGTGGTGAATGAGCTTGCCCGGCTCAACTTCGCGGGACGCGAGGGCGTACTCCAGCGTGGTCAGG
>NZ_JBSHBW010000046.1:0-47879 GCF_053612185.1 Streptomyces sp. NPDC054757 | reverse complement strand
GGCCCGGACCAAGCTGGTCCGGGCCGCCCCGTCGTCGCGTATGGCGTGGGTCAGCGCATCTTTCCGCCGCGCGGGGCGCGGGCGCTCTTCGGCATGGGGCCCTTCGGGAGCGGCATGTTCGACATCAGGTCGCCCATCGCGCGCAGCCGGTCGTTGGCCGTGGTCACCTGGGCGCCGGTCAGGACGCGCGGCAGCTTCAGCAGCGTGGTGCGCACCTTCTTCAGCGGCACCTGGCCCTCGCCCTCGCCGACGATGATGTCGTGCACCGGCACATCCACCACGACGCGCGCCATCTTTCGCTTCTCGGCGGCCAGCAGGGACTTCACCCGGTTCGGGTTGCCCTCGGCCACCAGGACCACACCGGCCTTGCCGACCGCGCGGTGTACGACGTCCTGGCTGCGGTTCATCGCGACGGCCGGGGTCGTGGTCCAGCCGCGGCCCACGTTTTCGAGCACCGCCGCCGCGGCACCGGGCTTTCCTTCCATCTGTCCGAAGGCCGCTCGCTCGGCGCGGCGTCCGAAGACGATCGCCATCGCGAGGAAGGCCAGCAGGAAACCCAGGATGCCCAGGTAGATGGGGTGACCGATCAAGAAGCCGACACCGAGGAGGACGCCGAAGACGACGATTCCCAGGCCACCGACGACAAGACCGACCTTGGGATCGGCCTTGCGGGTCATCTTGTAGGTCAGGGCGATCTGCTTGAGTCGCCCGGGATTCTCAGAGTCTGCGTTTGCCTTCCTCGCCATGGCCAGAAGTTTACGCGGACTAGGAAGTGCGGGCCGCCACGGCCTCCAGTACGTGTTCGGCGTCGACCCGGTCCCTGGCCCGGCGTCGGTCCTCCAGGACCGACGTCCAGGCGTTGCGGCGGGCGGTGCGCTGCCCGTTGCTCAGCAGCAGGGACTCGACCGCGCGGAGAGCTCCGGCGACGGTCGGGATGGCGGTGGCGCGTACGGACTGGGTCGACTGGGTCGCGGCCTGCATGGTGGGGCCCCTCGGGACGGCAGCGGATACACGGCGGATACAGCGGGTGAAGCGGTACGGCGCGTAGTGCGGCGTGCTGCGCGCAGGGGTGCTGCGGGCGCACGCGGGACCGGCGGGTGAAACGTTGCTTCCCGGCCGGCGCAGACATCGCAACCGCTGTTCCGGGCCGGCACCGTGCCGCTCCCCGCATCGCTCCCCGGTCCGGTGTGCGGTCCGACGGCGCGGTGCGTCATTAAAGAGTCACTGATTGTTGTTACCAAGGCATGTCCGGGCGGTCAAACGCGCATGAAGGCCAGGCGCTCCCGGCGGAACGGCCGACGCGGCCCGTACCCGTCCCCGACCTGCGAGGACCGTACGAGCCGCGTCACACGGCGACTACCACACCGTAGGTGCTTGTGCGGAGATTCACACGGCGGCGGCGCCGCGCCGGTCCATCGCCTGGCGGAAGAGCCGGCCCGCCCGGTACGAGGACCTGACCAGCGGACCCGACATCACACCGGAGTAGCCGATCTCCTCGGCCTCCTTCTGGAGCTCCACGAACTCGGCCGGCTTCACCCACCGCTCGACCGGGTGGTGGCGCGGCGAGGGGCGCAGATACTGCGTGATGGTGATGAGCTCGCAGCCCGCGTCGTACAGGTCCTGAAGCGCCTGGCTGATCTCCTCGCGCTCCTCGCCCATGCCCAGGATGAGGTTCGACTTGGTGACCAGACCGGCCTCACGGGCCTTGGTGATGACTTCGAGCGAGCGCTCGTAGCGGAAGCCGGGGCGGATCCGCTTGAAGATGCGCGGCACCGTCTCCACGTTGTGCGCGAGGACCTCCGGGCGGGACGAGAAGACCTCGGCCAGCTGCTCGGGGACCGCGTTGAAGTCGGGGATCAGCAGCTCGACCTTGGTACGGCCTTCGGCCCGCTCGGCCGTCATCGCGTGGATCTGCCGCACGGTCTCCGCGTACAGCCAGGCGCCGCCGTCCTCCAGGTCGTCGCGGGCGACGCCGGTGATGGTCGCGTAGTTCAGGTCCATCGTGACGACGGACTCGCCCACCCGGCGCGGCTCGTCCAGGTCCAGCGCGGCCGGCTTGCCGGTGTCGATCTGGCAGAAGTCGCAGCGCCGCGTGCACTGGTCGCCGCCGATGAGGAAGGTCGCCTCGCGGTCCTCCCAGCATTCGTAGATGTTGGGACAGCCCGCCTCCTGGCAGACCGTGTGCAGCCCCTCGGATTTCACCAGGGCCTGCATCTTGGTGTACTCGGGGCCCATCTTCGCGCGGGTCTTGATCCACTCGGGCTTGCGCTCGATGGGGGTCTGGCTGTTCCGGACCTCCAGACGCAACATCTTGCGCCCGTCGGGTGCGACAGCGGACACGTCCGGCTCCCTACAGCTTCGATTCTTCGGCGAACACCAGGGTACGCCCGTCATATGTATGGCTTGTCTCTGGCCAAACCCTTGGCCGCTGAGGCGCATTCCCCCCAACGGCTGGAGCCGCCCCTTTTCCGGACGGGGACGGACCGTCCGGACGGAGCCCGCCGGGGCGGCCGGGGCCGCCGCCGACCGCGTTACGCGGTGGCACCCTCGACCGTACGCGGCGCCAGGGCCGCGTTCTCCAGCACGTCCCGCAGATGCTTCTCCACGACGGGCAGGACCTCGGCGATCGTGACCTCGCGGCCCAGTTCGTACGAGAGCGATGTCACCCCGGCGTCCCGGATCCCGCACGGCACGATCCGGTCGAACCAGGTGGTGTCCGGGTTGCAGTTCAGTGCGAAGCCGTGCATGGTCACGCCCTTCGCGACCCTGATGCCCATGGCGGCGATCTTGCGGTCCTCGCGGCGCTGACCGGCGTTGGACGGAGCGTACTCGGGACCGTTCATCCGCGGGTCGAACTCCTCGTCGTGCAGCCGCGGGTCCAGATCGAGCGAGAGCCCGCCGAGCGACGGACGCTGCTCCACCGGGTCACCGAGCACCCACACACCCGCACGCCCCTCGACCCGGCTGGTCTCGACGCCGAACTCGGCACAGACCCGGATCAGCGCCTCCTCCAGGCGGCGCAGATGCGCGATCACGTCCACCGGGCGCGGCAGCTTCTGGATCGGGTAGCCGATCAGCTGGCCGTAGCCGTGCCAGGTGATCTTGCCGCCGCGGTCCACATCCACCACCGGCGTCCCGTCGAGCGGGCGCTCGCTGTCGTCCGTGCGCCGCCCCGCGGTGTAGACGGGCGGATGCTCCAGGAGCAGCACGGTGTCCGGGGTCTCGTCGGCGAACCGCGCCGCATGCACCTCGCGCTGCTTCTGCCAGGCCTCCCGGTACTCGACGGCCTCTTCGCCGAACCCCAGACGGACAAACCGCAGCTCGCTCACGGCAGCTCCTCATCGCATACGGACAGCAACGCCCCGAAGGGCGCTCCCGGCAACTGTACGACCCGCATCGAACGGCACCTCTGGGCGGGCAGAAACGACACCTCCTCACACGATCGGATGAATCCGGGGCGAAGGTGGCGGAACGAGCTCCTGGGCCCGCTAAATTCGCGCCGTTCCATGAGGGCTGCTCCCGGCCCGGAAGGCAGGAGACCGCACAGCTGATGACGGAACGAACCCCGCAGCGCACGTCCAACCGCCAGCTCGCCGCGCTCATCGGAGAGGCAGGATTCTCCAACGCGGGACTGGCCAGAAGAGTCGACCAGCTCGGCCTTGAGCACGGTCTCGACCTGCGGTACGACAAGACGTCGGTGACCCGCTGGCTGCGCGGCCAGCAGCCGCGGGGCACCACACCCGCGCTGATCGCCGAGGTCTTCACCAGACGGCTGGGGCGCAGACTCTCCGCCCAGGACCTGGGGCTCGACGCATGTGCGCCGGTCTACGCGGGGCTGGAATTCGCCGGTACGCCCGAGGAGGCCGTCGACATCGTCAGCGGTCTCTGGCGCAAGGACTCCGGCAGCCATGCCGAACTGCGCAAGATCGCCTTCACCCCGGCGGGGCTGGTCGTACCCAGCAGGGACTGGCTGATCGGGCGCCCCGACGACTGGAGTGCGGCCGGTTCGGCGGGTCCGGCCGGTTCGGCCGGTGGAGTGAGGCCCGGGCAGGGCGGCCGCGCCGAGCCGCAGCGCCCCGGCGCGCGGGTCCCCTCGCAGTCCCGTCCGACCGTTCCCCGCCAGCGGCAGACCGACCGGCCGGGGCAGCGGGTCGGCGCCGGGGACATCGCCGCCCTGCGTTCGGTGGGCGAGCTGTTCCGCACCCTCGACCACGCGTACGGCGGTGGCCACGCCCGGCAGGCCCTGGTGCGCTATCTGGAGCACGAGGCGGAGCCGATGCTCCGCGGGTCGTACGGCGAGGCCACCGGCCGGCGGCTCTTCGCAGCCGCCGCCGATCTGACCCGTCTCGCGGGCTGGACCTCGTACGACATCGCGGCCCACGGGCTCGCCCAGCGCTACTTCGTCCAGGCCCTGCGGCTCTCGCAGGCGGCCGGTGACCGGGCGTACGGCTCGTACGTGCTCGTCACCATGAGCCGCCAGGCCGTCTATCTCGGGCACGGCCGGGAGGCGGTCCAGCTGGCGCGGGTGGCCCAGCAGGGCATCGGGACCTCGGCGCCGCCGGTCGTCCAGGCGCTGCTGCACGCCGTCGAGGCGCGCGGTCACGCGGTGCTCGGTGAGGTACGGGCCTGTACGGCGTCCCTGGCACGGGCCGAGCGGGTCATGGAGGCGGTGCGCCCCGGCGACGAAGTACCGTACTGGGCACGGTTCTTCGACGAGGCACAGCTGACGGACGACTTCAGCCACTGCCACCGGGATCTCCAGCAGTACCGGCCGGCGGCGCAGTACGCGGAGCGCTCGCTCCAGCTGCGGGCCCCCGCCTTCGCGCGTTCCCGGCTCTTCTGCCGGGTCGTGCTGGCCACTGCCCGGCTGGGCCTCGGCGAGCTGGACCAGGCGTGCCTGCTGGGGGCCGAGTCGGCGCAGCAGGCGGCGGAGATGCGGTCGGCGCGGGCGGTGGAGTACGTGCGCGAGTTCGAGCGGCGGCTTGAGCCCTACCGTGACGCGGCGGCGGTACGCGGATACCGGGACCGTGTCGCGGCGATGGGCTGAGGCGGGGCGCCGGGGTGGAGCAGGGCGCCGGGGTGCGGTACTGGGCTCAGGCGGGGTGCCGGGCCGAGGCGGCACTGCCGGGCTGAGGCGGTGCTGCCGGGCCGGGGCGGGGCGCGTCCGTCGCACGGGTGTCACGCGGCGAGCGGGAACCCGTCCACGGCGGCGTCCGGCTTGATGCCGAAGTCCCGCATGACCGCCTGCGCGGCCCGGCGGCCGGAGACGAGCGCGCCCTGGGCGGTGCTGGTGTCGCGGTGGTCGCCGCACACGTACAGCCCCGCGAGCAGCCGTACCGGACGGCGTACGTCGTGCGGCGGTGGCATCGCGGGGACCGCGTCGGGGGAGTGGTGGACGGCGAGGAGCTCCCAGTCGTCGGTCGGGGTGCCGTGGAGCGCGGCCAGCTGGCTGCGGGCCGCACGCTCCAGGCCGGACCAGGGGGCGCCGAGCACCGTCGACGAGATCAGCGCGCGGCCGTCCGGGGCCCGTGCGGGGTCGACCTCGCTCATCACCACGCTGTGCGAGACGGGGCCCGAGCGGTCGGCGTCCAGGACCAGCGACCGGCCGGTGCGCGGAGTCACCGGAGCGGAGTGGTGAAGGACCGTCACCGGGTGGAAGGCCGGGACCCGGAGTCCGGGCAGCAGCCGGGCCGCCGAGCGGGCATCGGTGGCCACGATGAGCGCACGGCAGCCCAGCGTGGACAGTTCAGCGGTGCTGACCGTGCTGATGGAGGCGGCGGTGACGGTCACCCCGGTGGTCACCGTGCCCGGCGGCAGCGTCGCGGCCAGCCGCTCGGGCAGCACGGACGCGCCGCCCGCCGGTACGCAGAGCCGGCCGCGGGCGAATCCCCGCAGGGCGAGATCGGCGCAGCGGCTCGACGTGGTCAGCCCGGGGTCGCTCAGCAGCGCGGCCAGCAGGGGCCTGAGGAAGGCGGCGGCGGCCCGCGGCGGGAGGCCGTACGAGCGGAGCGCGGCCAGCGCGGTCTGCTCGGGGCGGGCCAGCAGCCGCTCCACCGGGGTGGCCGCGAGACGGGCCAGCGCGGCGCCCAGCCTGGCCCGGTCGAGTGCGCTGCTCATGAACGCCCCGCTCACGAGTGCGCCGCCGGTCAGTCCGCCGGCGCGCAGTCCTGCGCCCGTGAGCCCGGTGCCCGGAAGCCCGGCGCTGGTAAGCCCGGCACCCCCGAGGCCGGCACCCCCGAAGCCGCTCAGGGGGCCGCCGTTCGACGCGCCACCGCTCAAGGGGGCGCGTGCGGCGCTTCGCAGGGCGCGTGCGGCGGTGAATGCGCCCCGTGTGCCCCGGGCCTCGCCCGTCCGGTGCAGACGGCCTCCGCTGTGCACGAGGACGCCCGGGGCGAACAGCCTGAGTTCCGCCTCGCCCAGACACGGGGCGCGGAGCAGTTCCGGGTACGAGGTGCTGAGGAGCCCCCCGGCGCGGTCCAGGCGGAAACCGTCGCTCACCTCGGTGGACATACGGCCGCCCGGCGACGGGGCCGCCTCCAGGACGCTGACGGACACACCGGCGCTGGTCAGCCGGTGAGCTGCTGACAGGCCGGCGAGTCCGGCTCCGACGATGATCACGTCGGCGTGGTGCGCGGTACTGAGCACGTGCCCCTCCCCGAGGTCGGCCCGGCCGCGGCGTTCCGTACAGGGGCTGATTCCCCCAACGGGCCGCGGAAATGCCCTGGTTCGGGTCGAGCGTAGGGAGTGGCGCGGCGCGGGGCAGGCGCGCGGGGCGGGGGCACGGGGGCGTGGGGTCGCACAGGTGGCACGGCGGCGCGATGGGGGGCGTGCGGGTGGGTGGTGCTGCGCGGCTGCGCTCCACGGGGCTCCGCCCCGGACCCCGCCCCTCACGGTCCGGCGAGGCCGACCGGGACCGGCTTCCGACCGGAAGGGGCTTCCGGCCGGAACCGGCTTCCGGTCAAGCGGGGTCCCAGCGGCCCCAACCGGCCCCGGGGCCGGTTGTCAGAGCGCCGCCCGGATCGCCTCGTCGACGTCCGGGAACGCGAAATCGAACCCTGAGTCCAGGAGTTTCCGAGGCAGGACCCGCTGGCTGCCCAGGACGTCTCCCGCGAACTCGCCCAGCGCCAGCCGCAGTGCGGGCGCCGGCGCCGTGAACAGGGTGGGGCGGTGCAGGACCCGGCCCATGGCCGCTGTCACCTCGCGGTTGGTGACCGGCTGAGGGCCTGTCAGGTTCACCGGCCCGGACAGTGATTCCGTGTCCAGGATGTGGCGCAGCGCCGCGACATGGTCGTGCAGCGCGATGAAGCTCCAGTACTGGCCACCGTCGCCCATCCGGCCGCCGAGACCCGCCTTGAACAGCGGGAAGAGCCTGCCCCAGGCCCCGCCCTCCTTGGCCACCACCAGCCCCGTACGTGCGAAGGCCGTCCGGATGCCCGCCTCTTCGGCCGTGTGCGCAGCGTCCTCCCACTCGACGCAGAGCGAGGCGAGGAATCCCTCACCTGGGGGTGCGCTCTCGTCGACCGGCTGGTCGCCCGTGTCCCCGTAGTACCCGACCGCACTGCCGCACAGGAACACCGCCGGCGGTACGTCGAGCGAGGCGACGGCATCGGCGAGCGTCGCGGTGCCCAGCACCCGGCTGTCCCGCAGCTCCTTCTTGTACGCGTCCGTCCAGCGATGGTCGCCGACCCCGGCCCCGGCCAGATTGACCACCGCGTCACAGCCGGCCAGACCCGCCGTGTCCACATGTTCCCGGCCGGGGTCCCACTCCACCTCGTCAGGCGCCTCGGCCGTACGGCGGACCAGCCGCACCACCTCGTGCCCGTCGGTGCGCAGGGAACGGCCCAGCGCCGTACCGATCAGTCCTGATGCTCCGGCAATCGCGATACGCATGGGCCCATCCTCACGCACCCCGGCGAAATCGCGCAGCGCCCTCGCGCGCGCCCGTGGCAGAGTGGCCCGCATGCCTGCCCCGAACACCCGTATGCCCGACCCGAACATACGCCTGGCCGTACCCGAGGACGGTGACGCCCTCGGCGAACTCGACCGGGCGACCTGGTCCACGCTGCACGCGGTCGTGCCGCCGCCCCGGCCCCCGTACCCGCCCTTCTTCGACGAACGGCACAGCCCGGCGGACCATCTGGTCGCCGAACTGGCGGGCGCGCTCGTGGGCTATATCCGGCTGGTGCGGCCCATCCCGATCGCCAGCAACGCCCATGTCCGCCAGATCCAGGGCCTGGCCGTCGCCCGCACGGCGCGCGGGCACGGTGTGGGCCGGGCGCTGCTGCGGGCCGCGTGCGCCGAGGCGAGGCGGCAGGGCGCCACCCGGATCACCTTGCGCGTGCTCGGGCACAACACCCCCGCCCGCGGGCTCTACGCCGCTGAAGGGTTCACCGTGGAGGGCGTGCTGCCGGGCGAGTTCCATCTGGCCGGCCGGTATGTCGACGACGTACTGATGGGCCGCGCTCTCACGCCGTACTGACCGGGCCTCCAGCGCACGCCGTACTGACCGGGCCCCCGGCGCACCCCGAACTGGCCGGCCCCGGCGCACCCCGAACTGGCCGGCCCCCGCCACGACGGGTCTCAGGAGCCGAACCGCTCCCACAGCCGGGGATACCGCTCGGCGAGCGCCTCGTCGTCGAAGTCGACCGGTGGGCCCTCCGGGTCGGCGGCCTGCGGCGGGATGCCGAGATCGGGCGTGGGCGCCCCGGTGAGCTGCTCGTACGCCTCGTCGGCCGCGTACCCCAGGTCCTCGCCGTCGCCGTCGATCTCCTCGTCGAAGTCGTCCAGGAGATCCGCCAGGGCGTCCGGGTCCTGGAGCGCGCCCTCGAAGATCTCCCGGCCCTGGCCGATGAGCCAGCAGCGGAAGTAGTCGAAGGAGTCGCTGTCGCTCTCGCGGAGCAGCACCACCGCCGCGCCCCACAGATCCCAGCGGTACGCGCGGTTGTAGCGGGCCTCGAAGTACCGGGCGAACTCCAGCACGGACTCCGGGTCGAGCTGCGCCAATCGCTCGGTGAGCAGGTCGGCATGGTCCTCGGGGTCGCCGTCGGCGGCCGCCCGAGTGCTGTCGATGGTCTCCCAGAACTCCGTCTCGTCCCTCACGCGTCCAGCATCGTGGTTGGCGGGGCGCGGCGCACGCGGAGCGCCGATCAGCGGCCCTCTTGTTACCAGGCGATGTGACCGTCCGATCATTCACTCGTTTGACGGTGCAGCGATTCCGATCACTCGCCCCGATCACTCACCCCAAAGGGGTCACCCCCGTCATGCGAACGCAAGAGCAACCGGAGAGTGCGAGGTCCGGCGCCGCCCGAGTGGGCGTGGAGCAGGCCGAGGCCGCACTCGTCGAGCACTATCCGCGGCTCGTCCGCCTCGCCTACATCACGCTGCCGCCGTCCCTGGGCCGCCACCGCCGGGTCCTCGCCGCCCATGCGACCGTCCAGCGCGCACTGCCCGCATCACGCGGCGGCGGACCGGACGGGCCGCGCGTGCCCGTCCAGCGCGGCGCCCCCGAAGACCCCGGGTACGCCCTGGTCAGACGGCGGGTGCTCACGGCCGTCCTGGCCTACGGGCAGCGCCCCGGCTGGTGGCCCCGGCGGCTGCCGGCGCCGCGCGCGCTGCGGCCCGCGCTGCCCGCCGTGTTCGGGCTCCGGGTCTTCCCCCGGTCCGGTGGCGCCGATCAACTCGCCCTGGAACAGGCCCTGTCGGGGGCCACGCCGGCCGCCAGAGCCGCGCTCGTACTGCACCGCGTCGAGGGCCTGAGCGAACAGGCAACCCGTACGCTGCTGACCGAGGCGGGCGCCACCGACGCCGGGTCCGCGCTGCGCACTGCGGCCCGGCTGGCCCGTACCCCGGCGGAGACCGGCGCCGACGCGCTGCTGGCCTCCGAGGAGTTCGACCCCTGTCTGGTGCACACCCGGCCCACCGATCTGATCCGGCGCAGACAGCGGATCAGGTTCGCGCGGTGCGTGGGCGCCCTCGTGACCGTGCTCGCGGTGGCCCTGGTGGTGGTGGACCGCGACGGCGGTTCACAGCCGTCCGCCGCGACCGGGCCGTACAACCCCGCCGTCGCCGCCCGCGCGCTCGATCCGGCGCTGCTGCTGCGCGCCCCGGCCCAGGAGTGGGCCGACACTTCACGCGTCGACTTCACGGTCTGGCCCGCCCGCGGGGCCCGCAAGGACGACAGCGCGCTGCTCGGCCGGGCGCTGAAGGTCTGGGCGAGCCCCGCCCGTACGGTACGGATCTCCGCCACCCCGGGCGCCGCGACCGTGCCGCCCGCACAGCCGCCCCGGCTGCTCTACGCGGGCGATGTGGACGGTACGGCCGTGGTGCTGTTCGCCGACGGGGACCGGGTCGTCCGGTACGCCGAGCCCACGCGTGGCGCGGGCGCGCCCGCGCTGGACTTCGCCCGCGCCGACGACGCCGACATCACCACCGGGGCCGCGGTCGTCGTCGGCCGCACCGACGGCAACGCCCGGTTCCTGCTGGCGCCGTGGGTCGCCGAGTCCGCCACCCGCGACCTCCTCGCCCCCGACACCCCGGCACGCCCGCTCGACGAGGGCAAGGACGGAGTGACCTCCCCGGTGTCGAGCCCGGCCATGGTCGTGGGCGGCAAGGGATGCGGCTCCTGGCCCGCGCTCCAGCTCCGCTCCTCCAGCAGGGTCGCTGAGAAGCACGCGTTCCTCCTCACCGACCTCGGTGACCTCACGCCCGTCCACCTCACCTACACCCCGCCACCGGGCGGCGGGGCCCCGGCACGCTCGCCCAGGGAGGCGACCGGCAGCCAGGCGCTGGTCAGCTGGGCGCACACCGCGTGTTCGCTGACCGGGGTACGCGGCAGTGGCGTACGTGCCGTGAACAACTGGGAGTACGCCCGCCAGCAACTCCCCGAAGACGGCGGCCACGCCTCCTGGGTGTGTACCAGGGCGGACACCTGGCAGGGGCCCGGCAGGGTCTCCGTACAGCTCCAGCTCCCGGGTGGCCCCGCGTCCAGGCCGGGCGCCCTCGTGGCGCAGCGGAAGAACACCGCGCTGTGCAGCCGCTTCGGCCAGAACGTCCTGGCGGGCGCCAAGTGGAAGGCGGAATCGGGCCGGTGGTATCTGCTCGCCGCGGGCAGCAGGGAGGTCCGCGAGATCGACGCGACCGGAGGCGTACGGGCTACGGCGCACGGTACGACGATGGCGGTACGGGCGGGCAAGGACGACCGGGCGGTCATGACGGCCCGGCTGGCGGACGGGGACACGCTGAAGGCACTGGGCTGAGGGACTGGGCTGAGCACCTGGGCTGAGCACCGGATCCGGAATTCCCCGGAAATCCGGACCGGGGTTGTCGGGTATGGGTGGCACGGTGGCCGTATGGAGACAGACAAGCCTTTGACGGGACGAATCGCCCTGGTCGCCGGAGCCACCCGGGGCGCCGGCCGGGCCATCGCCGTACAGCTGGGAGCGGCGGGCGCCACCGTGTACGCGACCGGGCGCACCACCCGCGAGCACCGCAGCGAAGTGGGCCGCTCCGAGACCATCGAGGAGACCGCCGAACTGATCTCCGCCGCGGGCGGGACCGGGTTCGCCGTGCCCACCGACCATCTGGAGGAGGAGCAGGTCCGCGCCCTGACCGAGCGGATCGACCGCGAGCAGGGACGGCTGGACATCCTGGTCAACAACATCTGGGGCGGTGACCATCTCGCCGGGATCGGCGAGGCGAGGAAGATGTGGGAGATCCCGCTGGCGGACGGGCTCCGGATGCTGGAGCTGGGCGTCAGGAGCCACATCGTCACCAGCAGCGTCGCGCTGCCGCTGCTGGTCCGCACCCGGGGCGGTCTTGTGGTCGAAGTGACGGACGGGACAGCTGAGTTCAACCGGGACTACCGGGAGAACTTCTACTTCGGCCTGGCCAAGAACGCACCGATCCGGATGGCCTCCGACCTGGCCCACGAGCTGACGTCCCTCGGGGGCACGGCGGTCTGTGTCACCCCCGGCTTCCTGCGCTCGGAGGCGATGCTCGACCACTTCGGGGTGACGGAGGCGACCTGGCGCGACGCCATCGCCGAGGAACCGCACTTCGCCATCGCGGAGTCCCCGGTGTTCGTGGGCCGCGCGGTGGCCGCGCTCGCGGCCGACCCGGACCGGGCCCGGTGGAACGGCCAGTCGCTCTCCAGCGGACAACTGGCCGCCGAGTACGGTTTCACGGACGCGGACGGCAGCCGGCCCGACGCCTGGCGGTACATCACCGAGGTCGCACTCGGCGGCGCGGACCGGGCCGCGGAGGAGTACCGGTAGCCACCGGCAGCGCGGGGGCGGCGCCGCTCACTCGTACAGCCGCGCCGCCGCCCGCAGCGCATCGGCGAACCGCGCCCGCAGCTCCGGCGGCTCCAGGACCTCCACATCCGGCCCCAGCGACAGCAGCTGCGCATACGCCACATCCAGCGACTCGACCGGCAGCGCGACCGTCACCCGGCCCAGCTCGTCAGGGGCGGAGGCCGCGGTCAGCGCCTCGTTGGCCGCCGCGCGGTCCACCGCGTACGGAAGGGACTCGGCGCCCGGCGCGGAGAGGCGGACCACCACATCGGCCGCGAGGAGCGACCGGGCGAAACCGGCGGCCCGCTCCTCCCAGAAGGCGGGCAGGTCGAACTCCTCGTCCCGGACGAAGGAGCCGTCCTCATGGAGCGTGAGGGCGGTGAAGCGGTCGATGCGGTACACCCGGAAGTCCCCGGGGCCGTCGTCGACGGAGCACCCGTCGCCGGAGCGGGGCTCCGCGCGGGCGCAGAGATACCAGACCCCGGCCTTCAGCACCAGGCCGTACGGCTCCAGGGTGCGCTCCACGGCCGAGCCGTCCCGGCGGCGGTAGCGCGCCGATATCCGGCTGTCCGCCCAGACCGCGCGGGCCAGCGGGGCCAGCAGCTCAGGGGTGCTCGGCTCCTGGTACCAGCCGGGCGCGTCCAGGTGGAAGCGCTGGGTGGCCGATGCCGGTGCGTCGCGCAGCGAAGGCAGCAGCGCGGCCGAGACCTTCAGCCGGGCGGCCGACGCGGCGTCGTCGAGCCCCATCTCCCGCAGCGCGCCCGGCAGTCCGGAGAGGAAGAGCGCCTCGGCCTCCGAGCGGGCCAGACCGGTCAGCCGGGTGCGGTAACCGCCTATCAGCCGGTAACCGCCCGACCTGCCACGCTCCGCGTAGACCGGGACGCCCGCCTCCGAGAGGGCGAGCGCGTCCCGGGTGACGGTGCGCTCGGACACGTCGAGCTCCTGCGCCAGCTCGGCCGCAGTCATCATCGGCCGGGACTGGAGCAGGAGCACCATCTTGATCAGGCGGGCAGCGCGCATGGCATCAGCATGCACGCCACCACTGACAACGGGCGTGTGACCTCGGGTACCCCCGGATCACACGCCCGTTGTCAGGACATCACCCCTGACGCGCGACGCTCACAGGCCGTAGCGCTCACAGGCCGTAGGGCTCACAGCCGTAGCGCTCAGAGGCCGTAGCGCTCGCGGGCCTCCTTGACCGCCGACACGGGAACCTCGCCCCGCTTGGCGAGCGAGGCCAGCGCCGCGACGACGACCGACTGCGCGTCGACACCGAAGTGACGGCGGGCCGCCTCCCGGGTGTCCGAGATACCGAAGCCGTCGGTGCCGAGCGAGGTCCAGTCCTGCTCGACCCACTGGCTGATCTGGTCCGGGACCTGCCGCATCCAGTCGCTCACCGCGAGCACCGGACCCGGGGCGCCGGCCAGCGCCTGGGTGACGTACGGGGTGCGCTGCTCACCGCGGAGCAGCGCCTCGTCGCACTCCAGCGCGTCACGGCGCAGCTCGCCCCACGAGGTCGCCGACCAGACATCGGCCGTCACACCCCAGTCGGCCGCCAGCAGCTCCTGGGCCTCAAGGGTCCAGTGGATCGCCGTACCCGACGCGAGCAGCTGGATGTGCGGGGAGCCGGCTGCCGCCGCGCCCTCCTTGAAGCGGTACAGACCGCGGCGGATGCCCTCCTCGACGCCCTCGGGCATCGCGGGCTGCTGCTTCGGCTCGTTGTAGACCGTCAGGTAGTAGAAGACGTTCTCCGCGTCCGGACCGTACATCCGGCGCAGACCGTCCTTGACGATCACGGCGATCTCGAAGGCGAACGCCGGGTCGTAGTTGAGCGACGCCGGGTTGGTGGAGGCGATCAGATGCGAGTGGCCGTCCGCGTGCTGGAGCCCCTCACCGGTCAGCGTGGTGCGGCCCGCGGTGGCGCCGACGATGAAGCCGCGGCCCAGCTGGTCGCCGAGCTGCCACATCTGGTCGGCGGTGCGCTGCCAGCCGAACATCGAGTAGAAGATGTAGAAGGGCACCATCGGCTCGCCGTGCGTCGCGTACGACGTGGCGGCGGCGATGAAGTCGGCCATGGCCCCGGCCTCGGTGATCCCCTCGTTGAGGATCTGGCCGTCGCTGGCCTCCTTGTAGTACATCAGCTGGTCGCGGTCGACCGGGTCGTACGTCTGGCCCTTCGGCGAGTAGATACCGGCCGACGGGAACAGCGACTCCATACCGAACGTACGGGCCTCGTCGGGGACGATCGGCACCCAGCGCTTGCCGGTCTGCTTGTCCCGCATCAGGTCCTTCATCAGCCGGACGAAGGCCATCGTGGTGGCCATCTCCTGCTGGCCCGAACCCTTGATGAGCGCCTTGAACGCACGCTCCTCGGGCTCCGGCAGGACGACCTGGTGCACCCGGCGGGCCGGGGCGGGGCCGCCCAGCTCGGCGCGGCGCTCCTGGAGGTAGCGGACCTCGGGCGAGTCCGCGCCGGGGTGGCCGTAGGGCACCAGGCCCTCGTCCAGCTTCGCGTCCGGGATCGGCAGGTCCAGCAGATCGCGCATGGCGCGGAACTGCTTGCCGTCCAGCTTCTTCATCTGGTGGTTGGCGTTGCGGGACTCGAAGCCCTCACCGAGGGTGTAGCCCTTCACGGTCTGCGCGAGGATCACGGTCGGGGCGCCCTTGAACTCCAGGGCCGCCTTGTACGCCGCGTACACCTTGCGGGCCTCGTGGCCGCCGCGCGAGGAGTGGAAACACTCGGCGATCTTCGCGTCGGTGAGCAGCTTCGCCAGCTCGGCGAGGGCGGGCTCGGCGCCGAAGAAGTGCTGGCGGATGTAGGCCACGTCGCGCGTCGCGTACGTCTGGAACTGCGCGTCCGGCACCTCGCGGAGGCGGCGGACCAGTGCACCCGTGGTGTCGAGCTGGAACAGCTCGTCCCAGGCGGACCCCCAGAGCGTCTTGATGACGTTCCAGCCGGCGCCGCGGAACTGCGCCTCCAGCTCCTGCACGACCCGGAAGTTGGCCCGCACCGGGCCGTCGAGGCGCTGCAGGTTGCAGTTGATGACGAAGGTGAGGTTGTCGAGGCCCTCACGGGCGGCCAGGGTGAGCGCGGTCGTCGACTCGGGCTCGTCCATCTCGCCGTCGCCGAGGAAGGCCCAGACGTGCGAGTTCGAGGTGTCCTTGATGCCGCGGCCGGTCAGATAGCGGTTGAACCGCGCCTGGTAGATCGAGGAGATCGGGCCCAGGCCCATCGAGACCGTGGGGAACTCCCAGAGCCAGGGCAGCCGGCGCGGGTGCGGGTAGGACGGCAGCCCGTCGCCGCCCGCCTCCTGACGGAAGTTGTCGAGCTGCTGCTCGCTGAGGCGTCCGTCGAGGAAGGCACGGGCGTAGATGCCGGGCGACGCGTGGCCCTGGACGTAGAGCTGGTCGCCCGAGCCTCCCCCGTTCTCGGCTCCGCTCGAACGGGAGGTGCCCCCTCCCTCCTTGCCGCGGAAGAAGTGGTTGAAGCCGGTCTCGTACAGCCAGGCGGCCGAGGCGAAGGTGGCGATGTGGCCGCCGACGCCGAACCGGGAGCCGCGGGTGACCATCGCGGCCGCGTTCCAGCGGTTCCACGCGGTGATCCGGCTCTCCATCGCCAGGTCGCCGTCGAAGGCGGGCTCGGCGGAAGTCGGAATGGTGTTGACGTAGTCG
Source organism: Streptomyces sp. NPDC054757 (assembly GCF_053612185.1). Taxonomy (NCBI): domain Bacteria; kingdom Bacillati; phylum Actinomycetota; class Actinomycetes; order Kitasatosporales; family Streptomycetaceae; genus Streptomyces; species Streptomyces sp. NPDC054757. The sequence goes on along the minus strand of NZ_JBSHBW010000046.1, from coordinate 31,917 downwards.
GTCTCCAGCAGCTTGGGCAGCGCGAGACCGGCGCCGTCGGCCCGCTCCAGCGTGCGGCGCATCAGATATGCGGCACGGTGGGGGCCTGCGGCCTTGGTGACGGCGTCCAGGGATGCCGCCCACTCGGCGGTCTCCTCGGGGTCGCGGTCCGGGAGCTGGTCGAGCTCACTGTGAAGCTTGCCTACGGGGTCGGTCATGGTCGCCGCCTTCCGGACAGAACAGGGGGTGAAGAAAGGCCCGGTCTGGCAGGACAGGGCGACGGGCTGGGTGAAGCCCTCCGGAGACTGTAAATCGCTGATCGATGATCGATCAAAGGGTAGAAGGAAAAATCTTTCCGTAACGTAAAAAGTCGGCATGCGGTGTCAGCAATGGGGGCACCCGGTGCCGCGAAAAGGGGCTCTGATCAGGCCCGCGGTGCACATCCGAGCACATGGTCCTTCACCAGAGGGCCGATCTGCGGGTCCCTCCGCCGGAACGCCTCGACCAGCTCCTCGTGCTCCTCCGCGTAGGACTTCTGCACCGTCCCCAGCCAGCGGATGGAGAGCGTGGTGAACACCTCGATGCCCAGCGACTCCCAGGTGTGCATCAGCACGCTGTTCCCGGCCGCCCGTACCAGCTCCCTGTGGAAGGCCACGGTGTGCCTGACCTGGGCGGCGCTGTCCTTCACCTGGTCGGCCCGGTAGAGCGCGGCCACCGAGGGCTCCAGGACGGAGACATCGGCGGCCAGCCGGTCGACGGCCAGTTCGGCGGCGATCTGCTCCAGACCGGCCCGGACGGGGTAGCTCTCCTCCAGGTCGGCCGCGGTCAGATTCCGTACGCGTACGCCCTTGTTGGGGGCCGACTCGATGAGCCGCAGCGACTCCAGCTCCCGCAGGGCCTCACGGACCGGCGTCTGGCTCACCTCCAACTCGACGGCGATCCGCCGCTCCACGATCCGTTCGCCCGGCTGCCACCGGCCGCGGACGATGCCCTCCACGATGTGCTCGCGAATCTGCTCGCGCAGGGAGTGGATGACGGGCGGCGTCATGGTGAGCTCCTTCGGACCGTATGGGTCTGGGCGGGGACGGTCGCACGGGCCCAGGGGCCTTTCGTCCGGCCCAGGCCCCCCAAGACAATACGGCGGCGCCCCCGTCCGGAAGGAGTCCGGACAGGGGCGCCGCAGGTGAGGCTGGTTACAGGCCGAGCTCGACCTCGAACTCGCCGGCCTCCAGGATCGCCTTGACCGTCGTCAGGTAACGGGCCGCGTCGGCGCCGTCCACCAGGCGGTGGTCGTAGGAGAGAGCCAGGTACGTCATGTCGCGGACGCCGATGACGGTGCCCTCGGCGGTCTCGATGACGGCCGGACGCTTCACGGTCGCGCCGATGCCCAGGATGGCGACCTGGTTCGGCGGGACGATGACCGTGTCGAACAGCGCACCGCGCGAACCGGTGTTGCTGATCGTGAAGGTCGCACCGGACAGCTCGTCCGGGCTGATCTTGCTGGACCGGACCTTGCCCGCCAGCTCCGCGGTCTTCTTCGAGATACCGGCCAGGTTGAGGTTGCCCGCGTCCTTGATGACCGGGGTCATCAGGCCCTTCTCGGAGTCCACCGCGATACCGATGTGCTCGGTGTCGAAGTAGCTGACCGTGCCCTCGTCCTCATTGATCCGGGCGTTGACGACCGGGTGGGCCTTCAGCGCCTGGGCGGCGGCCTTGACGAAGAACGGCATCGGGGACAGCTTGACGCCCTCACGGGCGGCGAAGGCGTCCTTGGCCTGGTTGCGCAGCTTCATCAGCTTGGTGATGTCCACCTCGACCACGGTGGTCAGCTGGGCCTGGCTGTGCAGCGCCTTCATCATGTTGTCGCCGATGACCTTGCGCATCCGGGTCATCTTGACGGTCTGGCCGCGCAGCGGGGACGCCTCGAGCTTGGGCGCCTTGGCGGCGGCCGGAGCCGGGGACGGCGCCGGGGAGGCGGCCTTGGCGGCCTCCGCGGCGGTGATGACGTCCTGCTTGCGGATACGGCCACCGACGCCGGTGCCCTTGACCGAACCCAGCTCGACACCGTTCTCGGCGGCGAGCTTGCGGACCAGCGGGGTCACATAGGCGCCGTCGTCACCGGAGGTCGCGGCGGGCGCCGGGGCCGGGGTGACGGGGGCCGGAGCCGGCGACGCGGCCGGAGCGGGCGCCGGTGCCGCCGGGGCGGCGGGAGCGGCCGGGGCCTGCTGGGCGGGCGCCGGAGCCGGGGCGGCCGGAGCCGGAGCCGCGGCGGGAGCCGGTGCCGGAGCGGCAGGGGCAGCCGGAGCGGCCGGAGCCGGGGCCTGCTCGGCGGGGGCCGGTGCCGGGGCGGCAGGCGCCGCGGCCGGGGCCGCACCCTTCGCACCGACGACGGCGAGCCTGGCGCCGACCTCGGCGGTCTCGTCCTCGCCGACCAGGATCTCCAGCAGGGTGCCCGCGACGGGCGACGGGATCTCGGTGTCGACCTTGTCGGTCGAGACCTCCAGCAGCGGCTCGTCCTCGGCGACGTCGTCGCCGACTTCCTTCAGCCAGCGGGTGACGGTGCCCTCGGTGACGCTCTCGCCGAGCGCGGGCAGGGTGACGTCCGTGCCCTCGGCGGAACCGCCGGCGGCGGGCGCCTCGGCGGCCGGAGCCTCGGCCGCGGGTGCCGGGGCGGGGGCCTCGGCGGCGGGCGCGGGCGCCTCGGCGGCAGGGGCCTCCTCGGCGGCCGGGGCGGCGGCGGGCGCGCCCGTACCGTCGTCGATGACGGCCAGCTCGGCGCCGACCTCGACGGTCTCGTCCTCGGCGACCTTGATGGAGGCCAGCACACCGGCGGCCGGAGCCGGGATCTCGGTGTCGACCTTGTCGGTCGAGACTTCGAGCAGCGGCTCGTCGGCCTCGACGCGCTCACCCTCGGCCTTGAGCCAGCGGGTGACGGTGCCCTCGGTGACGCTCTCGCCGAGCGCCGGCAGGGTTACGGAAACCGACATGGTTTCAGTTGCTCCTAACGGAAAGTGAAGTGGTCGTCGCGGCCCAGGGACTCAGTGCCCGGGAGGGGCTGCTAGTCGTGGGCGTGCAGGGGCTTGCCCGCGAGGGCCAGATGGGCCTCGCCGAGCGCCTCGTTCTGCGTCGGGTGCGCGTGGATGAGCTGCGCGACCTCGGCCGGCAGAGCTTCCCAGTTGTAGATCAGCTGGGCTTCGCCGACCTGCTCGCCCATCCGGTCACCGACCATGTGGACGCCGACGACGGCACCGTCCTTGACCTGGACGAGCTTGATCTCGCCCGCGGTCTTCAGGATCTTGCTCCTGCCGTTGCCCGCGAGGCTGTACTTGAGTGCGACGACCTTGTCCGCGCCGTACACCTCCTTGGCCTTGGCCTCGGAGAGCCCCACCGACGCGACCTCGGGGTGGCAGTACGTCACCTTCGGCACACCGTCGTAGTCGATCGGCACGGTCTTCAGACCGGCCAGCCGCTCCGCGACGAGGATGCCCTCGGCGAAGCCGACGTGCGCGAGCTGGAGGGTCGGGACCAGGTCACCGACGGCCGAGATCGTCTCGACGTTCGTCCGCATGTACTCGTCGACCAGGACATAGCCCCGGTCCATCGAGACGCCCTGCTCCTCGTAACCGAGGCCCTGCGAGACCGGTCCGCGGCCGATGGCCACGAGCAGCACCTCGGCCTCGAACTCCTTGCCGTCGGCCAGCGTGACCTTGACACCCTTCTCGGTGTACTCGGCCTTGTCGAAGAAGGTGCCCAGGTTGAACTTGATACCGCGCTTGCGGAACGCGCGCTCAAGCAGCTTCGAGCTGTTCTCGTCCTCGACCGGCACCAGGTGCTTCAGCCCCTCGACGACGGTCACCTCGGTGCCGAAGGACTTCCACGCCGAGGCGAACTCGACGCCGATGACGCCGCCGCCCAGGATGATCGCGGACTCCGGGACCCGGTCCAGCGTCAGGGCGTGGTCGGAGGAGATGATGCGGTTGCCGTCGATCTCCAGGCCGGGCAGCGACTTCGGTACGGAGCCGGTGGCCAGGAGGATGTGGCGGCCCTGGACGCGCTTGCCGTCCACATCGACGGAGGTGGGGGACGAGAGACGCCCCTCACCCTCGATGTAGGTCACCTTGCGGGAGGCGACCAGTCCCTGAAGGCCCTTGTAGAGGCCCGCGACCACGTCGTCCTTGTACTTGTGCACCCCGGCGATGTCGATACCGTTGAAGGTGGCCTTGACCCCGAACTGCTCGCTCTCGCGCGCCTGGTCGGCGATCTCGCCGGCGTGCAGCAGGGCCTTGGTGGGGATGCAGCCGTTGTGCAGGCAGGTGCCGCCCAGCTTGTTCTTCTCGATCAGGGCGACGTCGAGACCAAGCTGCGCCCCGCGCAGCGCCGCGGCGTAACCGCCGCTACCGCCGCCGAGAATCACTAGGTCGAAAACGGTGCTGGCGTCGTTCGCCACGTCACGTCCTCCATGCATGGTGCGCCGGTGCCGGTCTTCCCTGACCGGGCGGCGGCGGGTGTACGGCCGCTTCTGTTCGGCCCTGTGGTGGGGGCCCTGTCCTGCCGAAGACCCATCTTCGCACTTGTCGGCCGCCGACGGGACGCCGGGCCGTAGTGCGGTACGTCCCATCCGCCGTCCGGGCCCCTCACCCGGGCGTACACACGTACGGATTTCGTTCAGGGCGAACACCGGCAAAGGCAGGGCAAAGCCGTACGGCCCCGGGCCGGGGAGCCGGGGGCCGTACGGGAGGAGCGGTGGTGCCGGTCAGCCGAGGTCGCCGTCGGCGGTGCGCTCCGCGAGGCGCACCAGGGTACGGATCGCCGATCCCGTGCCGCCCTTGGGGGTGTACCCGAAGGGGCCCGCCTCGTTGAAGGCCGGACCCGCGATGTCGAGGTGGGCCCAGGTGATGCCCTCGCCGACGAACTCCTTCAGGAAGAGACCCGCGACCAGGCCGCCGCCCATCCGCTCGCCCATGTTGGCGATGTCGGCGGTGGGGGAGTCCATGCCCTTGCGCAGGTCGGCCGGGAGCGGCATCGGCCAGGACGGCTCGCCGACCTCCTCCGCGATCTCGTGCAGCTCGGTACGGAAGGCGTCGTCGTTGGACATGATGCCGAAGGTGCGGCTGCCCAGCGCCATCATCATCGCGCCGGTCAGCGTCGCCACGTCGACGATCGCGTCGGGGGCGTCCTCGGACGCCTTCGCGATCGCGTCGGCCAGCACCAGCCGGCCCTCGGCGTCGGTGTTGAGGACCTCGACGGTCTTGCCGCTGTACATCTTCAGCACGTCACCCGGGCGGGTGGCCGAGCCGGACGGCATGTTCTCGGCGAGCGCCAGCCAGCCGGTGACGTTGACCCGCAGGCCGAGCCGGGCCGCGGAGACGACGGCGGCGAACACGGCGGCGGCGCCCGCCATGTCGCACTTCATCGTCTCGTTGTGGCCGGCCGGCTTGAGCGAGATGCCGCCCGAGTCGTAGGTGATGCCCTTGCCGACGAAGGCGAGCGACTTCTCCGCCTTGGAGTGGGTGTACGAGAGCTTCACCAGCCGCGGCGGGGCCTCCGAACCGACACCGACGCCGAGGATGCCGCCGAAGCCGCCCTTGGTGAGCGCCTTCTCGTCGAGCACCTGCACCTTGATGCCGTGCTCCTTGCCGGCCGCGGTGGCGACAGCGGCGAAGGCCGCCGGGTTCAGCTCGTTCGGTGGGGTGTTGACCAGGTCGCGGGCGCGGTTGATCTCCTCGGCGACGGCCAGGGCGCGCTCGGCTGCGGCCTTGTGCGCCTTGTCCCGCGGCTTGGCGCCCAGCAGGGCGGCCTCACCGAGCGGACCCTTGGCGTCCTTGGGGACGGCCTGGAACGCGGTGAAGGCGTACGCCCCGAGCAGCGCGCCCTCGCCGATCGCCTGGACGTCCTCGGCGGAGGCGACGGGCAGCGCGAAGGCGGCCTTCTTGGCACCGGCCAGCACCCGGGCGGCGACACCGGCCGCGCGGCGCAGCGTCTCCTCGGCGTACTCGCCGTCCCCGGCGTCCGTCTTGTCCGGTACGGCGCCGAGCCCGACGGCCAGGACGACCGGGGCCTTGAGACCGGCGGGGGCGGGGACCTTGATGGCCTCGCCCTCGGCGCCGGTGGCACCGAGGGTGTCCAGAACGCCGGCGAGCTTCCCGCCGAACGCCTTGTCCACGGCTTCGGCGCCGGGTGCGACCACGGGGCCCTTGGCGCCCTTCGCCACGCCTACGACGACGGCGTCGGCGCGCAGCGTCGCGGCGCCGGCCGTGCTGAGAGTGAGAGCAGTCACGGTGGTGAAATCTCGCTTCCGTTGAGTGTGTCGGTGGCCGGTGGATGGGGCCGCCCCGCCGCAGAGCCTACGCTCGGTGACGGAAATCGCCCACGCGGGCCGCTTATTAGACAGAGCGGTAAACACGGCGGGGACCGCGGGGCCGCTCGCGCTACCCGAACGTCAGCACCACCAGGGCCGCCGTCCCCGCCGTCTCGGCCAGCGCCCCGAAGACATCACCGGTCACCCCGCCGAACCGGTGTACGCAGTGCCGCAGCAGGAGTTGGGCCGCGCCGAGCGCCAGCAGCACCGCCAGCGCCTGGCGCAGTGCGCCGTACGTCCCGAGGCACGCGCCCGCCGCCGCGCACCCCGCGATGACGGCAACGGCCGTACCCAGCGCGGCCCCTGCGGGCACGGCCCCGGCCACCGCGGCGCCCAGGCCGTCCGGGCGTGCGGCCGGGACGCCCCTGCGGCAGGCGAGGGTGAGCGCCAGCCGGGCGGTGAGCGCGCAGACGACCGCGCCGACCGCTCCGTACGCCCAGCCCTCCCCGTACAGCCGGGCCAGCGCCGCGATCTGGGCGAGCAGGACGAGGACCAGGGCCACCACACCGAACGGCCCGATGTCCGACTGCTTCATGATGCGCAGCGCGTCATCGGCGGGCTTCGCGCTGCCCAGCCCGTCGGCGACGTCCGCGAGGCCGTCCAGATGCAGACCGCGGGTGAGGGCCGCGGGGACGGCCGTGCTCACCACGGCGGCCAGCAGCGGCCCGGGGCCGAGCAGCAGCACCGGTACGCCCAGCGCCGCCGCGCACACCCCCACGACCAGCCCGGCAAGCGGGGCGCAGAGCATGCCCGAGCGGGCCGCTGTGCGGTCCCAGCGCGTGACACGGACCGGGAGGACCGTGAGCGTGCCGAAGGCGAAACGTATGCCGTCCATGGCGCGCAGGTTATCCGCTGCCGGGGGCGGATAAGTGGGGATAAGTTACGTACAACAGCCGGAAAGGGAAGCGGGTGACATGGGTCACTGGTGGGCGCGGAACATCGTGGAACCGGGCAAGCTCCCGCTGACGCTGGCGCTCTTCTCCTTCATCCTGTCCTTCGTGGTGGTGCGGTCCATCGCCCGGCTGATCCGCGCGGGCCGCGGCCCGTTCCGCAATGTGACACCCGGCGGTCTGCACATCCACCATGTGGTGCCCGGCGTCGTCCTGGTGGTCATCGGCGGCTTCGGTGCGGTGTCCAGCGGCCGGTACGGGGTGGGCGCCGCGGTCTGCGCGGTCCTGTTCGGCACCGGCGCGGGCCTGGTGCTCGACGAGTTCGCCCTGCTGCTCCATCTCGCCGATGTGTACTGGAGCGAGGAGGGCCGCAAGAGCATCGAGGTCGTGGTGCTCACCGCCGCCCTGGTGGGGCTCGTCCTGGGCGGCTTCCTGCCGTTCGGGGTCAATGAGCTCTCGCCCCAGGAGGCCCGGGGCCGGGGCCTGTTCGCGGGGGACGCAGCGCTCAACTTCCTGTTCGCGATCGTCGCGCTGAGCAAGGGGAAGCCCAGGACCGCCCTGATCGGCGCCGTGGTCCCGTTCGTCGCTCTGGTCGGCGCCGTCCGCCTGGCCCGGCCGGTCTCCCTGTGGGCCAGGCGGTTCTACCGCCGCAGATACCGGACCCGCGCGCGGGCGATCCGGCGCGCCTACCGTCACGACAGACGCTGGGCGGGCCCCCGGCGCCGGCTCGGGGAGTTCATCGGCGGCGCCCCCGACCCGGGGCGGAGCGCGCTGCCCGGGGGCGACGGCGGACCGCCCCGCTGAGACCGGCGGTCCCGCCAGGCCGTCAGGGCGCAGAGCGCCAGCGCCGCCAGGATCGCCGCCAGATGCTCCTTGCCCGCCAGGTTGTCCTTGAGTACCAGTTCCAGGACCATCCCCACGATCACCGCACCGGCCGTCCACCGGGCGCCGAGACGCCAGCAGACATAGACGGCGAGACCGACCACGGCGGCCGACGGGCCGGTGTCGACGATCAGCGCGTCCGACGCCTTCACACCGAAGGGGCTGCCCGGCCCCAGCGAGATCGCGACGCGGGCGTACAGCGTCCCGGCGAGCGTGGTGACGTACGAGATCAGCAGCGTCCGCCGCCAGCCGATGCAGATCTCCGCGATACCGAACACCAGGAGCACCTGGATCAGGGCGCCCCAGACCGGCAGGTCCAGCGCCGGAACGAACAACGAGAGGGGGGTGCGCAGCAGCGCCACCCAGAGCGGATCCGTCGCCCGTACGAACCCGACGTCGGTCACCGGACCCAGCCCCCACGACTGGTTCTGCACGATCTGGAAGCACGCGGTCAGGGCGACGGCACTGAGCGTCAGCGGGACGGCACGCCACTTCCTGGCGACGAGCGCCGTCCGTACGGCGGTGAACAGCGGCCCCCACTCGCGGCGGGCCGCGGTGCGCAGGGCGCGGCGGTTCACCGTCTGGTCCCGAGCGGCTTGCGGTGCAGCCACCCGGGCAGCCCCGGGGCCTCCAGGAAGCCCTCGGCGCGCGCCGAGGCGACGGCGATGCGCAGCAGGTCCGCGCTCTTCTCGAACAGCATGAATCGGGGCTCCCAGATCGGCCGGTACTTGGCGTTGGCGCGGTACAGCGACTCGATCTGCCACCACCGTGAGAAGAAGGTGAGGAAGGAGCGCCAGAGCCTCAGTACGGGGCCGGCCCCCAGCTTCGAGCCACGTTCGAAGACCGATCTGAACATCGCGAAGTTGAGCGAGAGCTGAGTGATCCCGATCTCCTTCGCCCGCCGCAGGAGTTCGATGATCATGAACTCCATCAGTCCGTTCTCCGCCTCCCGGTCACGGCGCATCAGATCCAGCGAGAGCCCTTCGGGGCCCCACGGGGCGAAACTCAGCACGGCGCGCAACTCGCCTTCGCCGTCCCGGCATTCGAGCATCATGCAGCGCCCGTCCGCCGGATCGCCGAGCCGTCCGAGCGCCATCGAGAACCCCCGCTCGGTGGCGCCGTCGCGCCAGTCGTCCGCCCGGCGCACCAGATACTCCATCTCGGCCCCGGGGATCTCCTCGTGGCGGCGGATCCGGACCGTGTACCCGGCGCGCTGCACCCGCTTGTACGCCTGGCGGACGGTCCGCATGGCCCGGCCCTCCAGGGTGAACTCCGCGGTGTCGACGATCGCTTCGTCACCGAACTCCAGCGCGTCGAGACCGTGCCGGGCGTAGACGGTGCCCGCCTCCTCGCTCGCCCCCATCACCGCGGGCAGCCAGCCGTGCTCGCGCGCCTCGGCCAGCCACGGTTCGATCGCTCCCGGCCACGCCTCCGGGTCGCCGATCGGGTCACCGGATGCCAGCGATACGCCGCCCAGCACCCGGTAGGCGACGGCGGCCTTGCCCGTGGGGGACCAGACGACGCTCTTGTCGCGGCGCAGCGCGAAGTAGCCGAGCGAGTCGCGTTCGCCGTGCTTGTCGAGGAGGGTGCGCAGCCGCTCCTCGTCGTCCGGGGTGATCCGGTCGACGGCGCGCCGGGAGCGGAAGGCGGCGAAGAGCACCGCGAGGAGCAGCACCGTGGAGAGCACGTTGATGAAGACGTCCACCCAGGAGGGGGTCCGGATGCCCGGGATGACGGCGTCGCCGGGGACCAGCGAGACCAGCCGCGTCACGCCGTACCGCCAGCGGTCCAGGAACGTCGAACGTGAGGTGTCGTGGGCCGTGTTGGTGAGCGTGACCAGCAGCGTGGCCAGCAGTGAGCAGACCAGCAGCCCGCCCACGGCCACGGCGGCGGCCAGCTTCGGGTTGGAGCGGTCGCCCTTGGCGTAGTACTCCCGCCGGCCGATCAGCAGCGACGCCACGAAGGCCGCGGTCAGGATCAGCGAGATCCAGTTCTGGGCGTACCTGCGGAACTCCGGGAAGCACATCGCCAGGACCAGCACCAGCAGGAAGAGTCCGCTCATCACGAGGTTGAGCAGCCAGGCGGCCCGCTTGCGGCGGCGCATGGTGATCGCCAGGAAGAGGCTGAAGGCGCCCGAAGCGAAGCCCGCGGTGAGCAGATAGGGCGTGAAGAAGTACTCGGTGTTGTGCCGCCGCAGATCCTGGCCGAGGGAGACCCATACGGCGCCCAGCAGGTTGATGAACGTCACGGCGCGCAGGTACCAGACCGTGAACGCGGCGCAGCGGCGCGACCTGAGCGAGGTCAGGGCGGTGCTCCCGGCAGATGTACGGACTTCTCCCATGAAACGCGATGATATGGGGCGCCGCGTGTCCTGCCGGGACCTGCTGGGACCGGCGGCAGGCCGCCGGTCCCGGTGCTACTCCCCACTGTCTCCCGCGGAGGGCCCCGGCACCATCGAAGTCACGTCATTCCGGCCCGCGTTCGGTGTGTTTCCGGCCGGATCCTCTGTACCGGATGCGTCTTCGGCGGCGGTCGCGGCACTCCCGGCGTCCACGGCGTGCGCGGCGTCCGCGGCGGAGCCGGTGCCGTCCGTCCCGGTGGCGTCGGCGCCCCCGTCCGTCCCGGCGGTCGGGTCCGCCTCTCCGGACCCGTCCGCGCGCTCCGGCAGCTCCGCCGCCAGCGCCGCAGCGGCCTGCACGAACGGCAGCGCCAGCAGTGCCCCCGTCCCCTCGCCGACCGTCACACCGTGGTCGAGCAGCGGGGTGAGCGCCATCCGGTCCAGCGCCTTCGCCTGGGCCGGTTCACCGCTGACCTGGCCCGCCAGCCAGGACTCCGGGGCGCGGAAGGCGGCCCGCTGGCCCACCAGCGCACAGGCGGCCGAGACCACACCGTCGAGGATCACCGGCAGCCGACGTACCGAGCACTGGAGCAGGAACCCGGTCATCGCGGCCAGATCCGCGCCGCCCACCGCGGCGAGCAGCTCCAGCTGGTCGCCGAGGACCGGGCGGGCCCGGCGCAGCGCGTCCCTGACCGCCGCGCACTTGCGCATCCAGACGAGATCGTCGATGAGCGCTCCGCCGCGCCCGGTGACGACCGAGGCGTCCGTGCCGCAGAGCGCGGCGATCAGGGTCGCGGCGGCCGTGGTGCCGCCGACGCTCAGATCGCCGAGCACGACCAGATCCGTTCCCGAGTCGGCCTCCTCGTCGGCGATGGCCATGCCGAGACGTACGGCCTGCTCGGCCTCGTCGAGGGTGAGGGCGTCCTCGATGTCGATCCGCCCGGTGCCACGCCGCACCCGGTGCCGTACGACCTCGTCGGGCAGCAGCGCGGGGTCGCAGTCGAGACCGGCGTCGACGATCCGCACGGGCAGCCCCTGCCTGCGGGCCAGCACGGCCACCGGGCTCTCCCCGTCCAGCACGGCCCGCACCAGCAGATGCGCGCTCCCGGCCGGCCGCGCCGAGACCCCGAGGCCGGCCACACCGTGATCGCCCGCGAACAGCACCACACGGACGTGGTCGACGGGCCTGACCGGCACCGCGGACTGCGCGGCCGAGAGCCACTCGCCCAGCTCGTCGAGCCGGCCCAGCGCGCCGGGCGGGACGGCCAGCCGCTCCCGTCGTTCCTCGGCTTCACGCCGTACGCCGCTGTCGGGGCGTTCGATCAGATCGGAGAAGTCGTCGAGATTCAGCGCGCTCATTCGCCGAACAGTACCGGCAGCCCCGCCGGACGGGTGCCGTGCGGGCCCCGCATTCCTCCGTCGGCACCCCTCCACCGGGCGGATCGCCGGGCCGTGGCGTTCAGGCCCGCACCACGATCGCCTGTCCCGCGACCACCAGGAGGACGTGTTCGCACTCGGCGGCGAAGGCCGCGTTCAGCCGGCCGAGTTCGTCGCGGAACCGCCGGCCCGACGCGGTCGCGGGCACCACCCCGGAGCCCACCTCGTTGCTGACGGCGACGACCATCCGCCCGGTGGCCCTGACCGCGCCGACCAGCTCGTTCACCCGGTCGCGCAGGGCCCGCTCGCCGCCGTCCGCCCACCGCTCGTCGTCCCAGGCGCCCACCCGGTCCATCGCGTCGGTCAGCCACAGCGACAGACAGTCGATCAGCAGCGGCGGCCCGTCGTCCGCCAGCAGCGGCACCAGTTCGCAGGTCTCCTCCGTACGCCAGGAGCCCGGCCTGCGCTCCCGGTGCAGCCCCACCCGGGACGCCCACTCGGCGTCGCCGTCACGGCTGCCGCCGGTCGCCACGTACACGACACCGGGAAAGCCCTCCAGACGCCGTTCGGCCTCCACCGACTTCCCCGAGCGGGCCCCGCCGAGCACCAGGGTGCGGCGCGGCAGATCGGGCACCGCGTGGTACTCGCCGACGAGCAGTGTCGTGCCGTCCGGCACCGCGCGGGCGCCCGCGGCGGCCAGCCGTCTGGACAGCTCGGGGCCGGGCGGCACCTCATGTCCGATGTGCACGGCGACCAGGTCGGTGGTGCCGTCGACGGCCCCGGTCGCGCGCAGCCTGGCCAGGGCGTCCGGCCGCCCGACGACATCGGCCAGCACCATGTCGTACGGCGCGGGCCCGTCGTCCGGGAGCCCGGCCGGTGAGCCGCCGGGCGGCAGATACAGCAGCCGGTCGCCCTCCGGCGACGTCACCTCGTACCCCGTCCCGGGCGAGTCCATCGGCACCGCCCGCACCCGGTGCCCGCTGAGCAGCGTCAGCACCCGCCCGTCCGCCACCCGCCCGGCCTGCGGCAGCCCGGCCGGCAGCTCCACCGGCGGTCCGCCGTGCGGATGGGTCAGCAGCACCTGGCGTACACCGGCCAACGAGTGTCCGGCGCGTGCGGCGGCCAGCGCGGCCCCCGGAGTGAGATCGAGCAGGAGGACGCCGTCGACGAGCAGCGCGGTCGCCGCCCGCGCCCGGTCGCCCCTGGCGGCCGCGCAGACGGCGCACGGACAGTCGGGGCGGGGGAGTCCTTCGGGGGCACCGGTGCCGAGGAGAGTGAGTTCCACGAGAAGATCCTCCCGCGCCGCCGCTCCCGGTGCTCGCCCGGCTACGCTGCCAGCAGGCCGTGGGCCCGCGGGGGAGACCCGTACGGGACCGGGACCGGCCGAAGACAGCGTGGCATCAGCGTGGCATCCAGGAGGCGGACATGGCATGGACGTGGCGGTTCGAGAAGTCCGACGGTACGGAGACCGAGCCGGCGGTGGCGCCCGACGAGTTCACCACGCAGGGTGATGCGGAGTCCTGGGTCGGCGAGGTGTGGAAGGAGCTCGCCGACGGTGGCGCCGACCAGGTGACGCTCTTCGAGGACGGGGCCAGGATCTACGGTCCGATGAGTCTGCACGCGCAGGACGTGGCGGGCGACGCGGACGCGGCCGGTCCGGCCGACCCTGCCTGAAGCGCGCTCCGGCGGCGGTGGTGGGGGCGGCGCCCTTACGGGTCCCGCTCCCGCCCACTCCTGCGGGGCCTGGCCGCAGGGCGGCCGGGCCCCGCGCCCCGCTCCGAGCCCGGCCCGGCCCTACATCGTGCCGAGCGTGACCTCCGCCGACTTCGTCCTGCCGTCGCGCTCGTAACCGACCTTGACCTTCTGCCCCGGCTTGTACGAAGCGAGCGCCTCGGAGAGCGCGGTCAGCGACTTGACCGGCGTGGAGGCCACCCGGACGACGACGTCCCCGGTCCGCAGTCCGGCGGCGCTCGCAGCGCCGCCCTTGGTGAGGGAGACCACCGCGACCCCGGCGGGCTGGAAGTTGGCGCCCACGACGGTGCGCCCGGTGATCCCCAGTGCGGCCCGGCCCGAGTTGGTGACCTTGCCGTTCTTGATGATCTGGTCCGCGATGTTGGTCACCATCGACGCGGGGATCGCGAAGCCGATACCGGGTGCGGCGCCGTTGCCCAGCTGCGGGTCGGTCGCCGCCAGGGTGGGGATGCCGATGACCTTCCCGTCCAGGCCGACCAGTGCGCCGCCGCTGTTGCCGGGGTTGATCGCCGCCGATGTCTGCACCATGTTCCCGATGGTCGCCCCGGTGCCGCCGCCCGAACTGCCCTCGCTGACGGTGCGTCCGGTGGCCGACACGATCCCCTGGGTGACGCTGCTGGAGAGTCCGAGCGGCGAGCCGAGCGCCAGCACGATCTTCCCCATGTCGACCTTGGACGACCGGCTGAAGGAGGCGGCCTTCAGCCCGGACGGCACCTTGTCGAGCTTGATGACCGCCAGATCCTGGGCCGGGTAGCTGGAGACGAGCCGGGCGTGCAGCTGGCCGCCGCCGGTGGCCGATGTGACCTTGAACTGCTTGCCCTTGCCCACCACATGGGCGTTGGTGACGATGTCGCCCTTGCTGTCGTAGACGATGCCCGAACCGAGGTCCTTGCCCGACTCGATCTGGACGACCGACGGCAGGACGTTCTTGATCACCTGCTCGTAGTTGCTCTGCAGGGCGTCCCCACCGGTGGCCGGATCGGCGGCGGCCCGGGAGTCGGCGGCGGGCGATGAGGAGGGACCGGAGACGGCGTCGGGGGCGGACGGAGAACCGGAACCTGAGCAGCCGCCCACCAGGGCGACGCCACAGATTCCTGCGGTCAGTGGCAGCAACAGCCGGTGCGCACGGCTATGGACACGGCCACGGGTACGGGAGGAATCCATGTCCGTAGTGTCGCTTTCGGCAACCGGGGTCTGCCTGCGGTGCGCCGCCGATCAGGGGAAACCGATCAGGGGAAACCGGCCAGAGGAAACCGGTCAGGGGCAACGATCAGGAGAAGGCGCCGCAGGGCAGCCCCGTACACCGAAGGGCATCAGCCCCGTACCCCGAAGGCGTCAGCCCCGTACACCGCACAGATGGAGCAGCGCCGCCACGCTCTTGTACGGCTCGGTGCGCCCGGCGCGGTCCTCGGCCGCCAGCAGCTGGTCCAGCTCATGGGCGGACGGCAGCTCCTCGTCGTTGCCCACGTTGTCCGTGAAGACCCGGACCCCGTACCAGGCGTGCAGGGGGGCGGCGATCCCCGCCAGCGTGGCGGTGACCGCTTCGAGCCGGTCGGCGCGCACGGTGAGGCCGAGCCTGTTCTCGTACGTGGCGCTGTCGAAGGCGGCCAGCGCGGTGGGCCAGTCACCGGCCATCCCGGGCCGCATGGCCAGCGCGTCGGCGTTCCGTACGAGCAGCGAGAGCAGCCCGCCGGGTGCCAGCATCCGGGCGAGGCCGGCCAGCATCGCGTCCGGCTCCTGGACGTACATCAGGACGCCGTGGCAGAGCACCACGTCGAAGCTGCCGGGCAGGAAGTGCGCACCGGTCTCCCGGCCGTCGCCGTCCAGCAGCCGCATCCGCTCACGGATGCCCTCGGGCTCGGTGGCCAGTGCGTCACGTGCCACCTTGAGCATCGCGGGGTCGGACTCCATACCGGTCACCGTGTGGCCGGCGCGCGCCAGGCGCAGGGCCTGGGTGCCCTGCCCCGTCCCGACATCGAGGATCCGCAGCCGCTGCCCCACCGGGAATCGCGCCGCGAGCTGTTCGTCGAGCTGACGCGCGACGAGCTCCTGGCGGACGGTGTTGCGCAGCCCTCCCAGGCCCTTCAGCCATGCGGCCGAAGCGCCGTCGAACCCCGAGATGCCCGTGCTCAGGGCCGCTCTCCGCGCTTGACCTGCGGCTTCGGCAGGCGCATCCGGCGCATCTGGAGCGTACGCATCAGACCGTAGGCCAGGGCGCCGCCCTTGGGCTCGTTCGGGAAGCGCTCGTTCATCTGCTTCCGCATCCGGAACCAGATGCCGGCCGAGTCGATGATGATCAGCACGATCACGATCAGCCAGAGGAAGAGCGCGATGCTCTGGACACCCGGCAGCTGGATGACGCTCAGTACCAGGATGACCACCGCGAGCGGCAGGAAGAACTCGGCGAGGCACCAGCGCGAGTCCACGTAGTCCCGCGCGAAGCGGCGGACCGGGCCCTTGTCCCGGGCCGGCAGATAACGCTCGTCACCGCTGGCGAGGGCCTCACGCTGCCTCGCCATGTCCGCGCGGCGGGCATCGCGCTGACGCCTGGATGCCTCCTTGCGGTCGGTCGTGGGAGTGACCGCGCGGCGTCGCTGGGACTGCGCCTCATTCCGCTTCGGGGTGGGGCGACCTTTGGGGGCCTGCGGGTCGCGGGGCTGCTTGGAGAGGTCCGGCGTCACCTTGGCGGTGCGGGCCTTCTCTTCATTGGCGCGGCTTCGGAACACAAAACCCAAGGGTACGGGGTGCTGTGCGGGGCAACAGGACCGAGGGGGAACGATCGCGCAACGGTCTGCCGGGCCCGCGCGGGCCTCCGCGCCGTTTACGCCGGTTCTCGGGGCCCTCCCGGGGGTGCTCCTACTCCCTGCGCGGGAGCGGAACCGCCTCAGCTCGTCCTGGAGGAGGAGCGCATCCGTCCCCGAACAGTGCGGTAATGGACGCAGGCCCCGTAGTGTGGGTTCAAGTGCTGGAGCTGAAGTCCGTCAGAAGGGGGCGCGCGAAGCCCATGAGCGGTGTCATGAAGCGTATGGGAATGATCTTCCGCGCGAAGGCCAACAAGGCCCTGGACCGGGCCGAGGATCCGCGCGAGACCCTCGATTACTCGTACCAGAAGCAGCTCGAACTGCTCCAGAAGGTACGCCGTGGGGTCGCCGACGTGGCGACCTCGCGCAAGCGTCTCGAACTGCAGCTCAACCAGTTGCAGGGGCAGTCCACCAAGCTGGAGGACCAGGGGCGCAAGGCCCTCGCGCTGGGCCGTGAGGACCTGGCGAGGGAGGCGCTGTCGCGTCGTGCCGCGCTGCAGCAGCAGGTCACCGACCTGGAGACGCAGCACCAGACGCTGCAGGGCGAGGAGGAGAAGCTCACGCTCGCCGCCCAGCGTCTGCAGGCCAAGGTCGACGCCTTCCGTACGAAGAAGGAGACCATCAAGGCCACCTACACGGCGGCCCAGGCGCAGACCCGGATCGCCGAGTCCTTCTCGGGGATCTCCGAGGAGATGGGCGACGTCGGCCAGGCCATCGCACGGGCCGAGGACAAGACGGCCCAGCTGCAGGCCAGGGCGGGCGCGATCGACGAGCTGCTCGCGTCGGGCGCCCTGGACGACCAGTCCGGTATGGGCAAGGACGACATCTCCGCCGAGCTGGACCGGATCTCCGGTGGTACGGATGTGGAGCTGGAACTGCAGCGCATGAAGGCCGAGCTGGCCGGCGGGTCCTCCGGGTCCCAGCAGGCCATCGAGGGCAGTGAGCCGCAGGACAGGCCCCATCCGAATCTGGACAAGCAGTAGGGACGCGTCATGATCGTACGGATCATGGGTGAAGGCCAGATGGAGCTGGCCGACAGCCACCTCACCGAGCTCAACAAGCTGGACGACGAACTGCTCGTCGAGGTGCAGGGCGGCGACGAAGCGGGCTTCCGTCGCACACTCCACGCCCTGCTCGACAAGGTCAGGGAGCTGGGAACCCCGCTTCCCGACGACTCCCTGGCCCCTTCGGAGCTGATCCTGCCGCCCGCCGACGCGACCCTCGCGGACGTCAGGGACATGCTCAACGACGACGGTCTGATCCCTGGCTGAGCGGCTTCCTGGCTGATCGGCCTCTCGACTGAACGGCCTCCAGGCTGAACTGCTCCCCGGCTGACCGGCCCGGCCGCACGGCCCAGCACTTCCTCCCCGGCGCCCCGTCCCGTACCGCCCCCTCCGGCCGAGGGGAAGGTACGGGACGGGGCGCCGGGCTGTGTCCCGCCGTACGGCCTGGGGCGTACGGCACGCGTACTGGTGGGACCCACTCCGCACCGGGACGGGCCGGTCTCCCGCGCCGCGTCCCCGCGCCCCCGCGCGCTCGCGCAGGCGGGGCTCCCGTGCACCGGCGAGGTCCGGTCCGTGCACGCCGTACCGTTGCTGGACGTGACCCCACCGTCGACCCCGTCGAGAGCCGCCGCCCGCTACACCCGGACCGGCGACTGGCTGCGCGCCCATCCGACGGCGCTCGACGCCGTGCTGGCGCTGGCCGTGCTCGTCTGCATGATCACCGGTTCGTTCGCCGACACCGGCGGTCCCGAAGGGCCGACGTTCGGTGACAGAAGCCCCGAGCTGCGCAGCGTCGTCCTGATGGTGGTGGGCGCCGCCGCCCTGGTGCTGCGGCGGCGGCGCCCGATGGCGGTGCTCGCGGTGACCGGCGCGGTCACCATGGTCGAACTGATCGCGGGGGAGCCGCCCGCGCCGGTGGCGATGAGCGCGGTCATCGCGCTCTACACCGTCGCATCGCGCACCGACCGGCCCACCACCTGGCGGGTCGGGCTTGTGACGATGGCCGTGCTGACGGCGTCGGCGATGTGCTTCAGCCGGACTCCCTGGTACTCGCAGGAGAACCTGGGGATCTTCGCGTGGACCGGGATGGCGTCGGCGGCGGGCGACGCGGTACGCAGCCGCCGCGCGTTCGTCGACGCCATCCGGGAGCGCGCCGAGCGGGCGGAGCGCACCCGCGACGAGGAGGCAAGACGCCGGGTCGCCGAGGAGCGGCTGCGGATCGCCCGTGACCTCCACGACGTCGTCGCCCACCACATCGCCCTGGTCAACGTCCAGGCCGGGGTGGCGGCCCATGTCATGGACAAGCGCCCCGACCAGGCCAAGGAGGCGCTCGGGCACGTACGGGAGGCCAGCCGCTCCGCGCTCAACGAACTGCGTGCCACGGTCGGCCTGCTGCGCCAGTCCGGAGACCCGGAGGCGCCCACCGAACCGGCGCCCGGCCTCGCCGTCCTGGACCATCTCGTCGACACCTTCCGCAACGCCGGACTCCCGGTCGAGGTGGCCTGCGACCCCGGGCAGACCGCCATGCCCGCCGCCGTCGACCTGGCCGCGTACCGGATCATCCAGGAGGCACTGACCAATGTGCGCAAGCACGCGGGGCCCGGCGCGCGGGCCGAGGTCAGCGTGGTGCGGGTGGGCCCGGCCGTGGAGGTCACCGTCCTGGACGACGGTGCGGGCAGGAACGACGGTGCGGGCAGGAACGACGGGGCGGGCCGGGGCGACGATGAGGGCCGGGACGGCGCCGCCGGGCCGGAGGCCACCGGAGACGGCGCGGTGGCGGACGGCGGGGGCCACGGCCTGACCGGGATGCGGGAGCGGGCGGCCGCGCTGCGCGGCTCCTGCTCGGCGGGGCCCCGCCACGGCGGCGGCTTCCGCGTACAGGCGATACTGCCGGTCACGGCCGGAGCGGGGGAGGACGCATGACGATCAGGGTGTTGCTCGCCGACGACCAGGCGCTGCTGCGCAGCGCGTTCCGGGTGCTGGTGGACTCGGAGCCCGACATGGAGGTCGTCGGGGAGGCGGCGGACGGCGCGCAGGCGGTGGCACTCGCCCGCACCCGGGCCCCCGACGTCGTCCTGATGGACATCCGGATGCCCGGCACCGACGGACTCGCCGCCACCCGCCTGATCAGCAGCGACCCCGAACTCGCCGCCGTACACGTGGTGATGCTCACGACGTTCGAGGTGGACGAGTACGTGGTCCAGTCCCTGCGGGCCGGTGCGTCCGGATTCCTCGGCAAGGGCGCGGAGCCGGACGAACTGCTCAACGCGATCCGTATCGCGGCGGCCGGCGAGGCGCTGCTCTCCCCGGTGGCCACCAAGGGGCTCATCGCGCGATTCCTCGCGCAGGGCGGCAGTTCGGACGGATCGGCCCCCGAGGCGTACGCGGGACGGCTCGCCGCGCTCACCGTCCGCGAGCGGGAGGTCCTCGTCCAGGTCGGCGGCGGCCACTCCAACGACGAGATCGCCGAGCGGCTGGCCGTCAGCCCGCTCACCGTCAAGACGCATGTGAACCGTGCGATGGCGAAGCTCGGGGCCCGCGACCGGGCCCAATTGGTGGTAATCGCCTACGAATCGGGCCTGGTCCACCCGAGGGCGTAGCGGCGGCATACTCCAGCTGCGGTATGCGCCGGATAAGTAAGGCACTTGGGAGCGACGAATCCGGCCCGCCGGATGGCCGAAGGTAGGGGTGGGGTGGGCCACGTGCCTCCCCCGGCCTTCCGCATCCCTCTGGCTCCACCTGCCTCGCACGCCACAGAAGAGAGACCCCATGTCCTGGCTGTCCAGATTCAGCCTCGCGCAACGGGCCCTGATCGGGCTGATATCGATCGTCGCCGTCGTCTTCGGTGCGATCGCGATACCGCAGCTCAAGCAGCAGCTGCTGCCCACCATCGAACTGCCGATGGTGTCGGTGCTCGCCCCGTATCAGGGAGCCTCCCCCGATGTGGTCGAGAAGCAGGTCGTCGAGCCGCTCGAAGACACCATCAAGGCTGTCGACGGCATCAAGGGCGTCACCTCCACGGCGAGCGAGGGCAACGCCGTGATCATGGCCCAGTTCGAGTACGGCAACGGCGGCAAGCAGCTCGTCGCCGATGTCCAGCAGGCCGTGAACCGGGCCCGGGTGAAGATCCCCGACTCGGTCGACCCGCAGGTCGTCGCCGGTTCGACCGACGACATCCCGACGGTCGTGCTCGCCGTCACCTCCGACAAGGACCAGCAGGCGCTCTCCGACCAGCTCGACCGCTCGGTCGTCCCGGTCCTGCAGAACATCGACGGCGTCGCCCAGGTCAGCGTCGACGGCGTACGGGACCTCCAGGTCACCGTCACCCCCGACGCCAGGAAGCTGGCCGCCGCAGGGCTGAACGCGGCGACGCTCAGCCAGGCGCTCCAGGCCGGCGGCGCCACGCTCCCGGCCGGTGCGTTCTCCGAGGACGGCAAGAGCCGCACGGTCCAGGTCGGCGGCGGCTACACCTCGCTGAAGCAGATCGAGGACCTGCGCGTCACGGGCCAGGCGGCGCCCGGTGGCGCACCGCAGGGCGGCAAGGCCCCCAAGCCGGTCCGCCTCGGTGACATCGCCAAGGTCGCCGAGCAGCCCGCAGCGGCGGACTCCATCACCCGTACCAACGGGAGGCCCAGCCTCTCCCTCTCGCTGACGATGGATCAGGACGGCAGCGCCGTCGCCATCTCCGACGCGGTCAAGGACAAGCTCCCCGAGCTGCGCAAGACCCTCGGCTCGCACAGCGATCTGACGGTCATCTTCGACCAGGGCCCGTCCGTCTCGAAGTCGATCTCCGGCCTCACCACCGAGGGCGCTCTCGGCCTCCTCTTCGCCGTGATCGTCATCCTCGTCTTCCTGGCGTCGCTCCGCTCGACCCTGGTCACCGCGCTCTCCATCCCGCTCTCGGTGCTCCTGGCGCTGATCGTGCTGTGGACCCGCGACCTCTCGCTCAACATGCTCACCCTCGGCGCGCTGACCATCGCGATCGGCCGGGTGGTGGACGACTCGATCGTCGTCCTGGAGAACATCAAGCGTCATCTGAGCTACGGCGAGGAGCGGCAGACGGCGATCATCGGCGCCGTCCGTGAGGTCGCGGGCGCGGTGACGTCGTCCACGCTGACGACCGTGGCGGTCTTCCTGCCGATCGGCCTCGTGGGCGGCATGGTGGGCCAGCTCTTCGGCTCGTTCTCCATCACGGTCACCGCGGCGCTGCTCGCCTCGCTGCTGGTCTCGCTGACGGTGGTCCCGGTCTTCTCGTACTGGTTCCTGCGCGCCCCCAAGGGCTCGGCCGGCGTCGACCCGCAGGAGCTGCGCCGCAGGGCCGAGGAGAAGGAGGGGCGCAGCCGTCTCCAGCGCCTCTACGTGCCGGTGCTCCGCTTCGCGACCCGGCGCCGTATCACCAGCCTGGTCATCGCGGCCGTGGTGCTCATCGCCACCTTCGGCATGGCCCCGCTGCTCAAGACCAACTTCTTCGACCAGGGCGACCAGGACACCCTCTCGCTCACCCAGAAGCTCGACCCGGGCACCAGCCTGCAGGCCGCCGACACCGCGGCCAAGAAGGTCGAGAAGGTGCTCGACGGCATCGACACGATCAAGGACTACCAGGTCACGGTCGGCTCATCGGGCTTCGCCGCTGCCTTCGGCGGCGGTACGGGCGCCAACCAGGCCTCGTACCAGGTGACGCTGAAGAACGCGTCGGACTACGACAAGACCCAGGACCGTATCGAGAAGGGCCTCGCCAAGCTGCACGGCATCGGCGACGCCAGCGTCGGCAGCGGCGGCGGCTTCGGCGACCAGGACCTCAGCCTCGTGGTCAAGGCGGGCGACGGCGACACCCTCAAGAAGGCGTCCGAGCAGGTACGGGCCGCCGTGGCCAAGCTCGACCACGTCAAGGACGTGCAGAGCGACCTCTCGCAGAGCGTGCCGCGGATCTCGGTGAAGACCAACGACAAGGCGGCCGCGGCGGGTTACAACGAGACGACGCTGGGCGCCGCCGTGGGCCAGGCGGTCCAGGGCACCACGTCGGGCAAGATGATCCTGGACGACACCGAGCGGGACGTCGTCGTGAAGTCGGAGCACCCGGCCACCACCCTCGCCCAGCTGAAGAACCTGAGCCTCGGCCCGGTCAAGCTGGGCGACATCGCCACGGTCAAGCTGGTCCCGGGACCGGTCTCGATGACCCGTATCGACGGCGCCCGAGCGGCGACGATCACGGCGAAGCCGACCGGTGACAACACCGGCGCGGTCACCAGCGCGCTCCAGTCGAAGATGAACGACATCAAGAAGGCGCTGCCCAGCGGTGCGACCGTCGACATCGGCGGTGTCTCGTCCGACCAGAGCGACGCGTTCAAGAACCTGGCGCTCGCCATGCTGGCCGCCGTCGCGATCGTCTTCATGCTCCTCGTGGCGACGTTCCGCTCGCTGGTCCAGCCGCTGATCCTGCTGGTCTCCATCCCCTTCGCGGCCACCGGCGCCATCGGCCTGCTGCTCGTCACCGGCACCCCGATGGGTGTCCCGGCGATGATCGGCATGCTGATGCTCATCGGCATCGTGGTCACCAACGCGATCGTGCTGATCGACCTGATCAACCAGTACCGCTCGCAGGGTCTGGGCGTGGTCGAGGCGGTCGTGGAGGGCGGCAGGCACCGACTGCGGCCGATCCTGATGACCGCACTGGCGACGATCTTCGCGCTGCTCCCGATGGCGCTCGGTGTCACCGGAGAGGGCGGCTTCATCTCGCAGCCGCTGGCTGTGGTGGTGATCGGCGGTCTGATCACCTCGACGCTGCTGACGCTGCTGCTCGTGCCGACGCTCTACGCGCTGGTGGAGCTCCGCAAGGAGCGCCGGGCGAAGAAGAAGGCGGCGAAGCGCGCGAAGAAGTCGGGCGACGCGGACACGGCGGGTGCCGACTCGTCGTCGGACGAGCCGGAACCGGCGAACGTCTGACCCGCCCGGCATGACGAGGGGCCTGTCCCACACGCTCGTGTGGGACAGGCCCCTTCGGGTTTCCGCTCGCTGCCTGAGCCCTTCTGCCAGGAGAGCGGCGGCAACGCCGTCCGACGAGGGCGCGGTGAACGTCAGGCGGCCCCGCTGAGGGCCTCGACGATCCGGAGCCAGGTCCCGCCGTGCGGGTCGGCGTGCCGGACGCTGAGGGCGACGATCTCCCGCAGCAGCCGGATACGGGTCTCCTCGCGGGCGCGGGGGATGAGCGTCGCCAGCTCGTCCGGTTCCACACCGTCGGCGGCTCCGGCGAGCACCATGCCCGCCTGGGCGTGGGT
This sequence comes from Streptomyces sp. NPDC054757, assembly GCF_053612185.1. NCBI lineage: Bacteria > Bacillati > Actinomycetota > Actinomycetes > Kitasatosporales > Streptomycetaceae > Streptomyces > Streptomyces sp. NPDC054757. Next base: position 8,261 of record NZ_JBSHBW010000046.1, on the reverse strand, counting down.
GAGGGAGGACAGCTTGTCGTCGAAGACCTGCCCCTCGACGGCCGCCGCGTGCAGCAGCGCATTGCCGTCTCCGGCGGCCAACGCCCGTTCCACGTAAGCCTGGAGGGCGGTCCGGTCCTCCACGAGGCGGTACGCGGCGTCCAGCCCTTCGGTGCGGGCGATATCGAGGACGGCGACGTGCGCGAGCGGGGTGGTCCTGGACGGCTGGGCCTGGAGGAGGCGGGGGTGGTCCTGGAGAAAGGCCCGTGACTCCGCCCAGTCGGCGCACCCCACCCACTCCGCCAGCTGCTCCGCGAGGATCAGCGGATCGTAGGCGGCGGTCACGCCGTGGACGAGGACGGCCTCGCGGAGCACGGTGTGCCGCTGTGCGGTGCCGGGGTCCAGCAGTGCCAGCTCTTCGAGGGCTGTCGCCGCCTCGTCGCTGCTGAGTGCGTCGGCGTTCCGGGACCAGACATCGCGGGACCGGGGCCAGTCGGGCGCGAACAGCCAGGAACCGACGAGAGCCAGAGTCTCCGGCGACAGGGCGAGCCAGGCCGGTGCGGGGGCACCGGTCTCCTCCTCCCAGGCCGTGCGGACCGCGTCCTGACCGCCGTCCGCACGCAGCGCCCGCCGGGCCCGTACGGCCACCGGGTCCGGCCCTTCCGGCTCCACGGGGGTCCTGTCCAGGCAGGCCACCAGCTCACGCAGACCGGCCTCAGGCCAGGGGGCGGGGCAGGACAGCAGGAAGACACCGCGCTCGACGCCGATACGGCGGGCGGTCGCCGGGTGGACCGTCACGAAACTGTCCACGGCCTCGTCGAATGCGTGGACCGCCGATGTGTGGTCGCCGGTGTGGGCAAGGGACTCGGCCAGGTTGTTGAGAGCGGTGACGAACACGGTCCCGAAGGCGCCCGGATCGGCCAGGGCCAGGCCCCGCCGGATGGCGACGGCTTCCCGGGCCGATGTCACCGCCCCGTCGTAGTCGTGGTTCTGCTCCAGGTACACGCCGAGGTTGTTGAGGGCGGTGGCGAGATCCGGGAGGGAGGTGTCGGCCTGGTCGGCGGCGAGTTCACGCCACAGCCGTACGGATTCGTGCGCGGGAGCCAGTGCCTTCTCCGGGCTGCCGGTGGCGGCGAGACTCTCCGCGAGAGGGAGGAGGGCGCGGGCGAGGTCGGAGCGGAAGGCGGCCGGGTGCTGTGCGAAGAGTTCGCGGTGGATGGCCACGGATTCCTCCGCCGCCCGCAACGCGGCGGCCGGGTCCCCGGCGTCGTTCAGGTGGTTGGCCAGGTTGTTGAGCGTCGAGGCGAGGTCCGGGCGGAAGGCGGGCTGCCGCGCGGCGAGTTCGCGCTGGAGGGGGAGCGCTTCCCGGGTCGATGCGAGCGCCCCTGAGACATCACCCAGGACAGCGCGGACGGTGCCCAGATGGCTGAGCGCCGTGGCGAGCCTGGCGGAGGAGGCGCTCGGGTCCAGCGAGACGAGGCGGCGGCGGACGCCGACCGCTTCCTCGGCCTGCGGCAGGGCCGCCGCGGGCTCCCCGGCGGCGACGAGCGCCTTCGCGAGGTTGTGGAGGAGGTCGGCGAGTTCCGGGAGATGTGCGGTCGGCTGTTCCGCGGCCACTTCGCGCTGGACGCGTACGGCTTCCCGCAGCAACGCCACGGCGGTTCCCCGGTCATCGGCGGAGAGCGTTCCGGCCAGGGTGCTCAGGGACAGCGCGAGGTCCGCCCGGAACGCGCCGGGGTGCTCCGCTGCCAGCTTGGCGTACAGCCGCGCGGCCTCCTGCGCGGGGGCGCGCGCCCCCTTGGGATCTCCGGTCGCGGAGACCCGCTGTGACAGATTGGTGAGTGCGGCGGCCAGACCGGGCAGGAACGCGGTCGGATGACGCGCGCCGAGGTCCCGGTAGATGTCCACCGCCTCCTGGATGGACGCGAGGGCCCCCGCGCGGTCCCCGGCGTCCGCGCGGTGCGCCGACAGGTTGTTCAGGGAGTCGGCCAGCGAGAGCAGGGCATCGGAACCGCCCCCGGCCATGGCCCGCTGGATACGCACCGCCTCCTCCGCGGGCGGCAGCGCGTCCGCGTGGGCGCCGGTGCTGCTGAGACTGCCCGCCAGATTGTTGAGGGCGGTGGAGAGGTGGCCCAGAAAGGCGCCAGGGTGAAGTGCGCCGAGTCCGCGGTAGATGCCGACCGCTTCTTTCGCGTGCGGGAGCGCGGCGCGGTGCTGTCCGCCGGAAACCAGGTGCGCCGCGAGGTTGGTGAGCGTACGGGCGAGACCCGGGCGGAAGGCCTCTGGACTTCGCGTGGCGAGTTCGCGGTAGATGCGTACGGCCTCCCGCATCGGACCGAGTGCGCTTTCGTGGTCGCCGACGCCTGCGAGTCTGTTGGCGAGGGTGCTGAGGGAGTCCGCCAGATCCGGGAGGGCGTCGTAGGCCCCGGAATCTGCCAGTGCCCGCTGAATGACGACTGCCTCGCGTGCGGGTGCCAGAGCCCCTGCGAGGTCACCGGTGGCGGCGCAGTGGCCGGCGACATTCATCAGGCCACGAGCCACCGCGGCACGGTGATTTCCGGGAGATTCCCGTTCCAGCTCCTCCCACAGGGACAGTCCCTCCCGCGCGGTGGAGAGCGCACCGTCCAGGTCGCCCTCCGTCCTGAGCCGCTCGGAGAAGTACTGCAACGCCTGGGCCAGAAACGGCGCCGCGCCCGGCCCGGCCCGCTCCACCAGCCCCCGCAGCATCCCGATCCCCGGAGCACCCGCCAGCGCCGCGTGCCGGGCCAGCCCCCACACCACGTACGGATCGACCGCGCCCCAGTCGCCGCCCACCGCTCGCCGCTCAACGTGCGCGACGAGCGCGGCCACCACCACCTCGCCGGCCTCGGATCCCTCCGGCCCCTCCCGTCCCGCGAGATACGACACGAACGCGTGGTGGTACAGCCGGAACACCGCCTGCCCGTCCTCCGCGTCCTCGACGACATAGCGGCCGTAGGCGGACAGCACCCAGTCCACGTCGCTCTCGTCGTACGACACAGCACCGCCACCCAGCGCTCCGGCGACCTCCTCCCACACACCCCCGGCGGGCATCCCGGGCCCGACCGTCCACGCCAGCGCGGTCAGTAGGTCCCGTGCGGCGTACGGCAGTTCGGTACCGTCCGCGCGCACTCGTACAGGGCCCACCCGCAGGTCCTCGTCGAACGCCGCCCCGATGGAGTCCGGCAGACCGGACAGCCACTGGTCATCCCCGGCGCGGGCCCCCGCCGGCAGCGACCCCGTCACCAGCCGCGCGAAGAGGAACCCGCCGCCCACCGCCGTGGCACGCGCGGCGACCGCATCGCCCGCCTCCCGTGCCCGGTCATCCGGTACACCGGCCGCAGCGCACCGGCGGAACACATACGCACCGATGTCCTCCTGCGTGTGCGGTTCCCGCTCCAGGTCCGCCGTGGTCACCCCCGTACCGGTCAGCCGGGCCAGGGCGTCCGGCAGGGTCTCGTGCACCTGCCCGTCCTCCTCGATCCGGCTGCGGAAGGCACGTTCGCGGGAGCCGAGCAGGACCGGGCCCGTCCGGCTGAGCGGGAAGACCAGCTCCTCGATCATGGCGCGGAGGTGCTCGGCGGGTACCTCGTCCAGGCCGTCGATGACCAGCAACGGCCGTGGCGACAGCCCGCGGAACTCGCCCCGGAAGTCGTCCGCGTTCCGGGGCTCCGGCAGTCCGAGCTGCCGGGCCAGCTCCGATGCCGCCCGCAGAGGGCTCAGGCCGCGCAGATGTACGGAGGCGAGGGAGCGGCCGGGGCGGAGGCCAGGGTCCGGGTCGTCCTCGCGCAGGCCGCCGTGCGCCTCGGTCTCCTTGCGCCGTACGGGATCGGTGAGCGTCGCGACCCGGCCCAGTACGGCCGACTTGCCGCAGCCCGCCGGGCCGGTCACCAGGAAGAGCCCGGCCTCGTCCGCCTCCAGCCATGCGGTGATCCGGCCCAGCACCTCCCTGCGGCCCGTGAAGAACCAGCCCTCCTCGCGGTACCCGGCCCCGCGCGCCGCGAGCACCAGGTGCTCCGCCGGCCGGGCGGGGGAACCGGGCACATGGCGCGGGTTGGGGAAGACCGGCCGCCCGGTGCCGAGGGCGGCCGAGACGGGTGTCTGGCCTTCGCCGTGCCATCGCTCACCCAGCGCGGCCAGCAGATCCGGGCCGCTGACCAGCGCGTTGTGGGCGCTCCAGGCCGAGCGGTACTCGGTGGTGGCAGGGCCGGCCTTCAGCACCTCCGCCAACGCGGTGAGCAGCGGGCCGCCGCCGTCCGATGTCTCGTTGCGCCGGCAACTGGCCATGATGCCGAACCACTTGGCCCGGCCGGGCGGCGTGGACACGGCCGCCCAGCGCCGCAGGGCCTGCTCCAGGCCCCGGCCCACCGCGTCTCCCGCGTAGCAGGTGTCGACGATCAGCAGGATCTGGTCGGCGCCCGAGGCCACCGCGTCACTGACCAGTGTCCCGGCCGTGACGCCCCGCTTGAGGGCGCGCGCGTCGCGCGTCACCTGGTCGGCGTCGAGATCCAAGTCGCAGAGCGCCAGCCGTAGTTCGTCGTCGACCAGCACCCCGTGCCCGGACCAGACGATGACCGCGGGCTTCGCCGCCCCCGTCCTCAGCCAGCTCTCGCTCCACGCGGGCAGCTCCTCGTCGAAGGCCGCCCAGGACGGGTTCCCGCCGCCCACCACCCGCGCCGCGATCCCCAACTCCTCCAGCAGCGCGGCGATCTCCGTCATCTGGGCCGCCGCCCCGGTCAGCCGGGGGAAGCTCCGGCTGTCGGCGTACTCCTCGCACACCACGCACAGCGCCGTCCCCACCGGCTCGCGTCCCCTGTCGCCCGCCGTACCCGTCTCACGCACCATCGCCCGCCCTGCCTTCCTGTACCAACACCAGCGCGGTCATCACGACATGGCCCGCGTTCCCCGTACTCACCCGCACCCGGTGCGGCCCGGCCGGCAGCCCGGCGAGGCGCGCCGCGTAACGGCCCCCGCCCAGGTTGTCCAGCGTCCGCACCGGACCGCCGTCGGCCGCCGCGAAGACGGCCACCCGGTCATGGCCCGGTATGTGCGGCGGGACCGTGGCCCGCAGCTCGTAGACCTCGCCCTCGGTGACCGCGTCCGGCGCGTCCACCGCCAGCGGGACGTCCGGGGCCTGCGGGCCGCGGTGGACCGGCGGGTCCGGGGTGAGCCAGTTGTAGAGCGCCTGGCGCAGCGCCGTGTTGTTCTGGAGCGAGCCGTGCCGCTCCCAGGGCGTGTACGCGGGCCGTCCCGCCACCCCCGCATGGGCGCTGGAGAACCGGGGCACCCGGCCGTCGCCGCCCTCGTCGGCCCCGTCGATGGTGAGCAGCCCGGCCAGCTTCCCGCCCCGGACCTCGGCGGTGGTCGGGGTCGGCTGGAGCACTCCGCTGACCGGTACGTACTCCACTCCGTGTGCGGCCCCCGCCCCCGGCTCCCGCAGCGCCCCGTGGAAGCGGGCGGCGTCCTGGAGCAGTGCCGGGTCGGCCCCGGGCAGGCCGGTCACCTCGCGGGCGTACCGCAGCGGGGCGCTCGGGGCGGTGATCAGCGCGGCGTAGTCGGGGACCAGCTGGTGCAGGGAGGGGAGGCTGCGGGCGAAGGCGGTGAGGCCCTTACCGGCCGGGCCCACCCCGTTGACCAGGGAGAGCAGGGCGTCGAGGGAACCCCGGTACGGCGTTCCGAGCGTGATCACCCGGCGCGTCACCTCCGCGCCGCCGCACCGTTCCACGTACTGCCGGGCGACCAGGCCGCCCATCGAGTGGCAGACGAAGACGACCCGGGCCCCGGCACGCTCCGGCGCCGAGGCCCGCCAGCGGCCGAGCCATTCGCCCACCCGCTCGGCGAGGCGGTCCGCGTTGTAACGGCAGGACAGCCGCCAGTCGTAGGCGAAACAGACCAGGTTGGCCGGGGTGTCCGCCGCGTCCCGCACGTCCCGGCGCCGGAGCGTGAAGTGGTGTTCCAGCCACTCCAGGAAGCCGTCGTAGCCGTCCACGAGCGTCCCGATGCCCAGCAGCCCGTGCAGATCGCGCACCGGACCGAGTGGGCGCACACCGTCCTCCGGGTGGGCGTCACCCAGGTCCCGGGGCAGTGCCAGGCCCCTGACGGAGCGGCCGAACGTACGGATTCCGCGGAGCAGGGCCGGACCCGAGAGACCCCACACCTCGTGCCCGTCCGCATCCATCAGCCGGCTGCCCAGAATGCCCGGGACGACGACCACCAGGTCGTCGACCCGGCTGCGAGACGTCATATGGCGCCGTACCCCCGTCATTGCGCTGCTGCCCTGGAAAGCAGCGTAATGACGGAAAGGGCCCCGCACGTGCCATATGCAGGAATCGCGAGCAGTGCCCCTACGGCAGCGCCAGCATCCGTTCCAGGGCGAGCTTCGCGTACTTCTCGGTCTCCGGGTCGACCTCGATCCGGTTCACCAGGTTGCCCTCGGCCAGCGACTCCAGCGTCCAGACCAGATGCGGGAGGTCGATCCGGTTCATCGTCGAGCAGAAGCACACCGTCCTGTCGAGGAAGACGATCTCCTTGTCCGGGTGCGCGTGCGCCACCCGGCGCACCAGGTTGAGTTCGGTCCCGATCGCCCACTTCGAACCGGCGGGCGCCGCGTCGAGCGCCTTGATGATGTACTCCGTCGAGCCCACCTCGTCCGCGGCGGCGACGACCTCGTGCCTGCACTCGGGGTGGACCAGCACCCGTACGCCGGGGATCCGCTCACGCACGTCGTTCACCGAGTCCAGCGAGAACCGCCCGTGCACCGAGCAGTGCCCGCGCCACAGGATCATCTTCGCGCCGCGCAACTGCTCCGGGGTGAGGCCGCCGTTCGGCTTGTGCGGGTTGTAGAGGACGCAGTCGTCCAGGGACATCCCCAGGTCCCGTACCGCGGTGTTGCGGCCGAGGTGCTGGTCGGGGAGGAAGAGGACCTGCTCGCCCTGGTCGAAGGCCCACTCCAGGGCGCGCTGGGCGTTCGACGACGTACAGATCGTGCCGCCGTGCCGGCCGGTGAAGGCCTTGATGTCGGCGGAGGAGTTCATGTACGAGACGGGCACCACGCGGTCCGCGACACCGGCCTCGGTCAGCACGTCCCAGCACTCGGCCACCTGCTCGGCGGTGGCCATGTCGGCCATCGAGCAGCCCGCCGCCAGGTCGGGGAGCACGACCTTCTGGTCGTCGGTGGTCAGGATGTCCGCCGACTCGGCCATGAAGTGCACACCGCAGAAGACGATGTACTCGGCGTCCGGCCTGGCGGCCGCGTCACGGGCGAGCTTGAAGGAGTCGCCGGTCACGTCGGCGAACTGGATGACCTCGTCGCGCTGGTAGTGGTGGCCGAGCACGAAGACCTTGTCCCCGAGCTTCTCCTTGGCGGCGCGGGCGCGCTCCACCAGGTCCGGATCGGACGGGGACGGCAGGTCGCCCGGACACTCGACACCCCGCTCGCTCCTCGGGTCGGCCTCACGGCCGAGCAGCAGCAGGGCGAGCGGTGAGGGCTGTACGTCGAGATCCTGACGGGGCTGGGCGGTGGTCACGACACGCACCCTTTCTTCTCAAGATTCTTCTCAAGAAATACGTGCGGCTTGTGCCGCTCCGGTGGAACCGGTGCTGCCACCGGGGCCTTCTCGTCTAAATGACGCTATCTATCATAGCCGCTTCACGTCACATTGACGATGTCAATTTCGTCAATGTGACGTATCCCTGGAGGCGTACTTCTGTGACGTGGCTCAAGGGGTGTGCGAGCATGAAGGGGCAAAGAGAAGTGCCCGGCCCGGAATGAATCCGTGGCCCTGCCGGTTGCAGTAGTCGGCAAGCAGTCCGTACTTCCCCTGCCTCGGCGGGGAGACCCCATCCCGGGAGTGAAGCAGATGTCCGTATCGGACGAGAAGACCACGGTGAGCGACGGCATCCTCCTGTCCGACGCCGCCGCGTCCAAGGTCAAGGCCCTGCTCGACCAGGAAGGCCGTGACGACCTCGCGCTCCGCGTGGCTGTCCAGCCCGGCGGCTGCTCGGGCCTCCGCTACCAGCTCTTCTTCGACGAGCGCTCGCTCGACGGCGATGTGGTCAAGGACTTCGGCGGAGTCAAGGTCGTCACCGACCGGATGAGCGCCCCGTACCTGGGCGGCGCCTCCGTCGACTTCGTGGACACCATCGAGAAGCAGGGCTTCACCATCGACAACCCGAACGCCACGGGCTCCTGCGCCTGCGGCGACTCGTTCAGCTGAGCCTTCCCGCACAGCGCACAGCGGCGGCGGCCCCGGACATCCGGGGCC
>NZ_JBSHBW010000045.1:0-49526 GCF_053612185.1 Streptomyces sp. NPDC054757 | reverse complement strand
ACCTGAAGAAGGTCGTCCGGGCCGGCGTCGTCGGTGGGCCGCGCTGCGGGCCCGGTCCTGCCGGGCCCGGTCCTGCTACTGCTCGTGGAGGAACTCGCGGATGGGGTAGCCGACATGGCGCTGGTCGGTCAGCGAGTATCCGAGGATCACATCGCCGGGCTTCAGCTCGGTGATGTTGTGGACGCTCCCGCCGGGGCCGAGCACCCTTACGTGCCAGTCGTCCTGGGCGATGACGTTCACGGTGTTCCCGGACGGCGACTGCGCCTCGATCAGCAGCATCGGACGGCTCTCCATCTTGGTCCGGCCCACCACGATGCGCCGGGTGTTGCCCTCGGTGTCGACGGCCAGCAGCTCGGAGCCCGCCCGGAGTTCCGCCAGGTAGCGCGTGCGGTTCTCCGGGGTGAGGGAGTAGGAGTGCAGCGCCGCCGCGTTCACCCGGAACGGGCGGGTCGGCATGTAGGGGAGCGGGTGCGTCTCGCTGCTCACCAGGATCATGCCGGTGGCGTAGGAGCCGACGAGGATGCCCTCGTTCTGCCGGAAGTGCGTGCAGGTGTCGACGCACACCCGGTCGCCGAGCCCGAGGTGCGCGAGCCGGGTGACGGTCAGGTGCTCCAGCTGCAGCTGCTCGGAGGTCTCCTGGCACACCTCCGTGAGCGTCGTGGCCTCGCCCACCGCCGTGGGGTTGAGCAGGACGCCCTCGGGGCCGCGCTCCAGGACGCCCAGGGTGATCTCCGCGTCCTCCAGATCGGCGACGACGGTGACCAGGTTGCCGAGGGCCTTGTCGGTGGCGCCGAGCAGGATCTCCAGCGGGATCTTGCTCGGGTCCTGCTGGAAGTCGACCAGGGTCCAGGCGGACTTCGACGCCACGGCGCAGGCGATGTCGAGGGTCTCCTCGCCGGTGACGGTGACGTACACGCCCTGCTGCGCCTCTTCGAGGCGGGGCGACAGCTTGCCCAGCATGGTGTGGTCGACCACCAGCAGGTCGGCGGCCTCCGCCAGCTTCTCCGCGATGGCCTGCGGGGTCTGCGGCAGGACGAGGCCGACCTTGCGTTTCGACGGTGGGATGGTGGCGAGCAGTTCGGGATCGTCCGAGACGAATCCCTCGATGCCGATGTGCACTGCCTCCTCCACCACGGCTGCGGTGATGTCCTTGAGGCCGCGCAGATCGATCCAGGCGAGCTTCATCGGGTGCTCCTTCGGGGTCGGCGGTTCAGAGTCGGGCGGGTGCGGTGAGCAGGGGTGCGGAGAGTCCGGAGGCCGGGAGGTCCGGCCCGCCGGCGAGGTGTACGGCATCGGAGATGCGGCGGACGGTACGGGCGGGCTGGGCGGATTCGAAGACGTTCCGCCCCATCGCCACGCCCAGCGCGCCCGAGGCCACGACGTCCCCGACGACCTTCGCCAGCCGCTCGTCGTCGCCGAGCGGGGCGCCGCCCGCGGTGATGATGCCGATCGGGCAGCTCGCGACCACATCGGCCATGGTGTCGACCGATCCCGTGTAGGGGACCTTGGCGATGTCGGCGCCGAGGTCGGCGGCCAGGTTCGCCGCGTGGGCGACGAGTCCGGGGTCGGTGGGGTCGGTGACCCGCGGGCCGCGCGGGTAGACCATGGCCAGCAGCGGCAGCCCCCAGCGCGCGCAGCCCTCGGCGGCCCGTGCCAGGTCGGTGAGCTGTCCCGCCTCGGTGTCCGAACCCATGTTGATGTGGATGCTGACGGCGTCGGCGCCGAGCTCCAGCGCCTCTTCGACCTCGGCGAGCCGGACCTTGGCGTTCGCGTCGGGGGCGTGCCGGGTGATGCCGTTCAGATGGATCACCAGCGCCGTGTCGCGGAACACCTCGCGGGGGAGGAAGCGCATACGCCCCTTGTGGACCAGCAGGGCGTCGGCGCCGTTCCCGCTGATCGCCAGGGCGATCTTCCGGAACGCCGCCACCGGTGCCACGGGACCGTCGGCCACGGAGTGGTCGAGCGGCACGACGAAGGTTCGGCCCGAGACCGGATTGATCAGCCTGCTCAATCGCAAGCTCTTTCCGAGTGAATGCTGAGCCATTTCCATGGCGCGTCCTCTCGCCTAGTTGGGCATGGGCCAAGAGAAATGGTTCGGTCTTTGCCGTGTCAAGTGCCAATATCCAGGCCCCTGTTGGGTGCCGCGAATGTTTGACAGGGCGAATCGCATGCGTAATGTTGTTGCCCGTCGCATTGCGCCGGGCCGGTCGGCGAGCCCCCAAAGTGTGGGCGCCGATATGGAGTTGCCGACCGATTGATCTGTAGCCCGTAGTGCGCTTCACTGAGAGCCAGGGGAGTTCCATGAGTGCGTTTCCGCAGAACCATTGGTATGTCGCCGCCTGGAGCACGGAAGTCGGCAGGGAGCTGCTGGGCAGGACGATCTGCGGGGAGCCGGTGGTGTTCTACCGCACCCGCGACGGCCGGCCGGTGGCGCTGACCGACCGCTGTGTGCACCGCCGCTACCCCTTGTCGCTGGGACGTCTCGACGAGGACGGCATCGAGTGCGGCTACCACGGCTTTGTCTTCGACTGCTCCGGGTCCTGCACCTTCGTGCCAGGTCAGGAGCGCATTCCGCGGACGGCACGGGTGCCCGGATACCAGCTGGTCGAGCGTGACAAGTGGATCTGGATCTGGATCGGCGACCAGAGCAAGGCCGATCCCGCGCTGGTGCCCGACGCGCACTGGCTCGACGACCCGGCCTGGACGTCCGTCGAGGACATGGCCTACTCGCCGTTCCGCTACGGGCTGCTCATGGACAATCTCATGGACCTCTCCCACGAGTCCTATCTGCACGCCGGTCTGATCGGGACCCCGGAAATCGCCCGTACTCCGTTCACGACCGATGTCGATCACGAGCAGCACCGTGTCTCGTTCTCGCGGCACATGGAATCCGTGGAATGCCCGCCGTTCTACGAGAGGACCACGGGATTCACCACGCCGATCGACCGCTGGCAGGACGTGGAATTCCTGCCGCCCGCTTTCTGGGTCAACAATGTGCGGGTCGCGCCGCACGGAGTTCCGGACACGGGGGAAGGGGATGAAAGGGCCGCACACGTGAAGATCATTCACGGCCTCACCCCGGAGACCGAGAACAGCACCTGGGATTTCTGGGCCGTGACGAGGGACTTCGCCCTGGACGACGAATCGGTCAGTCACACACTGCTGACGCTCAACCAGGAGGTCGTGCAGCAGGACCTGGACGCGCTCACGGTACTCGAAACCGTGGTCGCCAGCGAGCCGCCGGGGACCCAGGAGCTCAGCGTGGCCATCGACGCCGGGGGACTCGCCGCCCGCGAGATGTTCCGCAAGCTCCTCTAGGCGCCCGGCCGCCCGGCCGCCCGGCCGCTTCCTTCCCGACGTTCCCGAGCCCTGCCCAACCGCGACACGGAGAGCAGACAGATGCAAGGCGACGCATTCGATGTGGTGGTCCGCGCGCGGACCCGACTCGCCCGTTCCGTAGTGGAGTTCGAGCTGGCGGCCCCGGCGGGCTCCCTCCCCGCCGGGACACCGGGCGCGCATATCGACCTGGAGCTGCCCTCGGGGAGGGTCAGGCAGTACTCGCTGTACTCCGGGTCCGGCGTGCCCGGGACCTGGCGCATCGCCGTGCTCCGCGAGGACGCAGGGCGCGGCGGGTCGGCGGAACTGCACGACGAGGTGGCAGTGGGGACACGGCTGCGGGCGGTGGGCCCGCGCAACCGCTTCCCCCTGCACCCGTCCGGCGCGTATCTGTTCATCGCGGGCGGTATCGGGATCACCCCGCTGCTGCCCATGGTGGAGCAGGCCGAACAGCGGGGCGCACAGTGGCAGTTGGTGTACGGAGGCAGGAGCCGGGAGTCGATGGCCTTCCTCCCCCGCCTCGCCCGGTACGGCGAGAAGGTCCGGGTCGTACCGCAGGACACCGAGGGGCTGCCCCGCATCGACACACTCCTGTCCGGCCTGCCCGACGGCGCGCTCGTCTACTGCTGCGGGCCCCAGGGCCTGCTGGACGCGGTCGGCGACCGCTGCTCCGCGATGCCCCCGGGATCGCTGCACACCGAGCGGTTCACGCCGACCGGTGAACGGCCGGCGGACAGCGGGGGTACGGCGTTCGACGCCGTACTGGAGCGCTCGGGGCGGACCGTACGGGTGCCCGCCGGGACCTCCGTGCTGCAAGCGGTCCGCGACGCGGGTGTCGCGGTGCTCGCCTCCTGCGAGGAGGGCACCTGCGGCACCTGCGAGACCGGGGTGCTGGGCGGGGTTCCCGAACACCGCGACACCCTCCTGACGGCCGACGAGCGGGCCGCCAACGATCTGATGCTCATCTGCGTGTCCCGCTCGCACACGCCCCAACTCGTCCTCGACCTGTGAACACCGGCCAACGGCCCGCAGATTCGCGTCAGGAGAGCCACCGATGAACACACCACCGTCCTGGGACAGCCGGATCGAGGACTGCTTCAGGGAACAGGTGGCCGCCCGGCCGGCCGCCACCGCCCTGGTGGACGGCCCGCTCCGGCTGACCTACCGGGAGCTGTACGAGCGGGCGGCCACGGCCGCCGCGGGACTGCGGCGGCTCGGTGTGGAGCGGGAGACACCCGTCGGCCTGGCCTTCGACCGCTCGGCCGACGCCGTCGTCGCCATGCTGGCCGTGGTACTGGCGGGCGGCGCCTATGTCCCCCTCGACCCCGGGTATCCGGCGGACCGGCTGCGGCACATCGTGACGGCCACCGGTCTGCGGATCCTGGTCTGCGCGCCCGGGGAGCGCGAGCGGCTCGCGGCTGCGGGAGCGGACTCCGTACCGGACCTGGCGAGTCTGCTGGCGCTGGGCGAGCGCCCCGACGACCGGTCGCCGGACGCCCCGCGTGGAAGGTCCCCGCTCGCCTACACCATGTTCACCTCCGGCTCCACCGGCCGGCCCAAGGGGGTGATGGTCGAGCACTGCGGTGTGCTCCGCCTGGTCAAGGACACCGACTACGTCGACCTCTCGCCCGACCGGCGGGTGCTGCACGCGGCCTCGCCCGCCTTCGACGCGGCCACCTTCGAGATCTGGGGCGCGCTGCTGAACGGGGCGTCCCTGCACATCGTCGACCGCGAGACGGCCGTGGTGCCCGGGCTGTTCGCCGCCGCGGTCCGCGAACAGGCCATCACCGACGCCTGGATCACGGCGCCGCTCTTCCACCGGATCGCAGACGAGGACCCTACTGCCTTCGCCCCTCTGCGCACCCTGCTGACCGGTGGTGACGTCGTATCACCCGGCCATGTGGCGAAGGTGCTGGCCGCCGCCCCCGGGCTGACCGTGATCAACGGGTACGGACCGACCGAGAACACCACCTTCACCACCACCTTCGCGGTGCCCCGCGGCCACAGCGGGCCGCTCCCGATCGGCCGCCCGCTCCCCGGCACCACCGTGCTGGTCTGCGACGAGCAGGGCCGGCCGGTGGAGCCCGGCACCGTCGGTGAGCTGTACACCGCGGGCCGCGGTCTGGCCCGCGGGTATCTGGGCGAACCCGGGCTGACCGTACGGAAGTTCGTACAGGTCGCCGGGGTACGCCACTACCGCACCGGGGATCTGGTGCACACCGGCCCCGACGGCCTCCTGTACTTCCACGGACGCCAGGACGACCAGGTGAAGATCCGTGGCCATCTGGTCGAGCTCGCCGAGGTCGACGCCGCGCTGCGGGCCCTGCCCGGGGTCCGTGACGCCGTCGCGCACGTGCTCGGCGGGGCGGGGGAGGAGCGCACGCTGGCCGCCTATGTCGTGGCGCCGGGACAGGATCCGGCGCAGCTGCGGCGGACCCTGCGGGAGCGGCTGCCGGACTATCTCTGCCCCGACCGGTTCGTCCCGCTGGACCGGCTGCCTCTCACCGAGAACGGCAAGGTGCGCCGGAGCGCGCTGCCCGCTCCGGGGCCGCGGCACTCCGGCGCCGGAGCGGCCGGCCTCACCGGGCCCCAGCGCGCTCTGGCCGACACCTGGGCGCAGGTGCTCGGACTGCCCCCGGGGAGCATCGGCCCGCAGGACGACTTCACCGGCCTCGGCGGCAACTCGCTGCGGCTGGGCACCCTGCTCGGCCGTCTGAGCCGCGACCACGGGGTGCGCCTGGGCTTCGCCGAGGCCTTCGCGGCCCGCACGCTCGCGGAGATGGCGCAGGCGGTGGCCGCGGCCGGTGACGCCCCCGCGCCCGCCGTCCCGCCGCTCGCCCCGGGCACCTCCGCGCCCCTCCACCCGCAGCAGCGGGGGCTGTTCGCCATCTGGCAGGCCGACCCGGACTCCCTCGCGTACAACGTGCCCGTCCGTATCGACCTGACAGGCCCGCTGGACGAGGAACGGCTCAGGGCCGCCCTGACCACCCTGGTCGCCCGGCACGACGCGCTCCGGATGCGGTTCACGGTCGACGCGTCCGGCGGCGTACGGCAGACTCCGGGAAGCCCGGGCGAGCCGGAGTTCGTCCGCCACCGCGCACCGGCCCCGGGGGCCGTCGCCCGGTTCGTACGGCCCTTCCGGCCGGACGGCGAACCCCTGCTGCGGGCCCTGCTGGTGCCCGGAGAAGGTCCGGACCGGCACACCCTCTACCTCGACACCCACCATGTGGTCTTCGACGGGGTCTCGCTGCGCACCCTGGCCGCCGAACTGCTCGCCCTCTGCACCGGAACCCCCCTGCCGGAACCGGCCGTCGGCTACGCGGAAGCCGCCGGATGGGCCCATGACCGGCTGGAGAGCGGGGCCTGCGCGGCGGACGAGGCGTACTGGGTACGGCAGCTCGCCCACGCCCCGCAGGAGCCGGTCCTGCCGGTCGACCGGGAGCGCGGGCCCGTCAGGGCCGTGGCGGGCGCGGTGGTGCGGCGGGCCCTGGGCGCCGCGGAGTGCCGGGAGGTGCGGGCCGCGGCCCGCCGCCACGGCACCACCGCGTTCGGCGTGCTGTTCGCCGCGTACGCCGCCACCCTGGCCCGGATCTCCGGACGGCAGGACCTGGTGATCGGCACCCCCACCAGCGGCCGGACCCATCCGCAGCTGGACACCGTGGTCGGCATGCTCGTCAACACCGCCTGTCTGCGCGTACGCCTGCCGGACGGCTGCACGCTCGGCGGGCTCGTCGGCCAGGCCGACCGGCTCGCCCGGGAGGCGCTCAGCCACCAGGACTACCCCTTCGAACGGCTGGTGCACCGCCTCGCGGCCACCCCCGGGCCCGGCCGCAACCCGCTCTTCGACGTGATGTTCGCCCTCCAGGACATCGACTTCCACACCTTCGCCACGGAGAGCCTGCACGCCCGGGTGGAGCTGCTGAACCCCGGCACCACCCGCTTCGACCTCAACCTCCAGGCGTATCTGCGGCCGGACGGGCTGCTGCTGGACCTGGAGTACGCGACCGGCCTCTACGACGCCTCATCGGCCGGCTACCTGCTCGACGCGTACCTCACGACCCTCACCGATCTGCTGGAGCGCCCGGACGAGCCGGTGGCCCGCACCGCCACGGCCACGCCGCCCGCGCCCGTCCCGGACTTCGACTTCTGAAGGACCTTGCGAAATGAAGGACTTCTCATGACGACCACGTTCCACCAGAGCCGCACCGTCCAGAGCTTCCCCGAGCAGGCCCAGTACTGGCAGACGCTGCTGGCCGGCTGGGAGCACCCGACCGTGCTGCCGCGCGACTACCTGGGCCGGTCCGCCGACCCGTCCCTGGCCACCGTCTCCGTACCGCTGGACCCGGAGGCGGCCGGGCGGGTGCTGTCGCTGAGCCGCGGCGAACCGGCCCTGGTCCGGGTGGTCTGCACCGCCCTGCTCGCGGTACTCGCCGCCCGCGCCACCGACACCGAAGAGGTCCGGGTGGTCACCGCACGCCCGGCGACGGCTCCCGCGGACGGCGCCGCCTTCCCCGTCGGGCTCACGGTGCGCGGCCGGGACACCCTGCGGGACCTGCTCGGGGCGGCACGTGAGAGCTATGCGGAGGCCACCGCCCGGCTCGATGTGCCGGTGGCCCATCTGCTCCGCTCCGCCGGAGTGACCCCCACCGACTTCGCGGTCTGCGCGGGCGGCGACGTCACACCTTCCGAGACCGGTGAACTGGGCTGCGCGGTCCAGTGGGACGTCCGGCTGCACGCCCCCGCGCCCCGGCTCGACCTGCACTACCGGGACGACCTGTTCACCGCGGAGACCGCCCGGCGGCTGGCGGACACCTACGCCCGGCTGCTGGCGGAGGCACCGCGCACCCCGGACGAGCCCCTCGCCCCGCTGCTCGCGGCCGACCCGGCCGAACACGCTCTGATCGACGGGTTCAACGCCACCGCGGCCGACTACCCGCTCGACCAGCCGCTGCACCGCTTCCTGGAGCGCCGGGCCGCCGAAACACCCGGGCTGACCGCCATCCGCGACGACGGCACCACCTACGCCGAGCTCGACCGGCGCTCCAGCCAGCTCGCCCACCGGCTGCGGGCCGCAGGTGTGCGCACCGGGACCGTCGTGGGGGTCTGCCTGCCGCGCTCACCGCTGCTCCTCACCACCGTCTACGCCGTGCTCAAGGCGGGCGGCGCCTATCTGCCGCTCGACCCCTCGCTGCCCGCCAACCGCCTCGCGTACATGCTGGAACACAGCGGAACCCGCACCGTCCTGGGCGAGCCCGCCACCCGGGACGCGGTGCCGGGCGCCGGGACCTTCGTCGACGTGACCCTGCCGGGGACCTTCGACGGCGATGCGCCCGCGCCCGACAGCGGTACGGGCCCGGACGACCTCTGCTACGTCATCTACACCTCGGGCTCCACCGGGCGCCCCAAGGGCGTGGCCGTCGAGCACCGGGCCATCGTCAACCGGCTGCTCTGGATGCAGTCCGCCTATCCGCTGGACGAGCACGATGTCGTCCTGCACAAGACGCCCTTCACCTTCGACGTCTCGGTCTGGGAGATCTTCTGGTGGTCGCTGGCCGGGGCCTCGGTGTGCACCCTGCCGTCCGGACAGGAGAAGGAGCCGGCCCGGCTGGCCGCCCGGATTGCCGAACACTCCGTCACCACCATGCACTTCGTACCCTCGATGCTGCAGGCGTTCCTCCAGTACACCGAGGACCGGACGGACCGGCTCACCACCCTGCGCAGGGTGTTCGCCAGCGGTGAGGCGCTCGGCACCGCGCTCGCCGTCCGCTTCGCCGAGACGCTGACGGCCGCCACGGACGCGGCGCTCATCAATCTGTACGGGCCCACCGAGGCCGCCGTCGACGTCACCCACCAGCCCTGCGCGCAGACCGACCCCCGGCGCCCGGTCCCCATCGGGCGGCCCATCGCCAACCTGGCGCTGCGGGTGCGGACCAGGACAGGGGCGACGGCGCCCATCGGCACACCCGGTGAACTGTGCATCGGCGGCACGGGACTCGCCCGCGGCTATCTGCACGCGCCGGAGCTGACCGCCGAGCGGTTCACCGCCGACCCCGCGCTGCCGGGCGGACGCGGCTACCGCACCGGCGACCTGGCCCGCTGGCTGCCCGACGGCACCATCGAGTACCTGGGCCGCCTGGACACCCAGGTGAAGATCCGCGGCTACCGGATCGAGACGGGCGAGATCGAGCATGTCGCGGCGGGCGACCCGGCCGTCCGGGACTGCGCGGTGCTCGCGCGGACGGACGGCGCGGGGGACCGGTATCTGTGCCTCTACGCCGTGCCGGGGGAGGGGTTCTCGGAGGACCGGCTGCGCGCCCGGCTGGCCGCAGAGCTGCCCTCGTACATGCTTCCCCGGTATGTGGTCGCGGTCGACGCCATCCCCACCGGGCACAACGGGAAACGCGATCCCGCCCGGCTGCCGGAGCCCGAACGGGCCGCGGGCGACGGCGGGCAGGAGCCGTCGGGCCCGGTCGCCGGGACGCTGGCCGCGATCTGGTCGCGCGCCCTGGGCGTCGAGCGGGTGAGTACGACCGACAACTTCTTCGCACTCGGCGGCGACTCCATCAAGTTCGTACGGGTACTGGCCGAGGCCCGCGGGGCGGGGCTCGACTTCTCCTTCCAGGACCTGTTCGCCCACCCCACCATCGCCGAACTCGAACCCCGGGTGCGCCAGAGCGGCCCCGCGGCCGTCAGCACCGGCCCCGCCGGACTGCTCAGCTCTGCCGACACCCAACTGCTGCCGCCGGACGCGGTGGACGCCTGCCCGCTGTCTGCCCTCCAGTCCGGGCTGCTGTACGAGATCGACGCGGCGGGCGGCAAACCCGGCCTCTACCACGACATCGTCAGCTTCCGTATCGCGGACCCGCTCGACCTGGACCTCTTCCGGGAGGCCGCGGCGCGGCTGGCCGCCCACCACCCGATGCTGCGCACCTCCTTCCATGTGACGGGCTTCTCCGAGCCGCTCCAGATCGTCCACGCGGACGCCCCGGACCTGGTGGGCGTCACCGATCTGTCGGAGCTGGACGAAGCGGCCCAGGAGCGCGAGCTGGCCGCGTTCTACGGCGCGGAGACCGCCACCGGGTTCCGGCCGGGCGCGGTCGACCTGGTCCGGATCCGGCTCCATCTCCTCGGGGAGCGCGGCTTCCAGTACAGCCTCAGCTACCACGCGGCGGCCCTGGACGGCTGGAGCGTGAGCCTGGTGCACCGCGATCTGTTCGCCGCCTACACGGCGCTGCGCGCCGGGAGCGAACCGGACCTGGAAGCGCACGGCACGGGCTACCAGGACTTCGTCGCGCTGGAGCGCGAGGCGGTGGCCTCCGGCGAGCAGCGCGACTTCTGGCTCGGTCTGCTGGAGGACCACGAGGGCGGCCGGCTGCCCCGGCTCCCCGGCGCACTCGGCGACTCCGGCATCACGATGCACGATGTACCCCTGGCCGACCAGGTGTCGGCAGGTGTCCTGCGGGTCGCCGAGTCGCTGCGGGTGCCGGTCAAGACCGTGCTGATGGCCGCGCATGTGGCGGTGCTCGGTTTCGTCACCGGGACCGACGACGTACTCACCGGCTACGAGCACAGCGGCCGCCCCGAGGTCACCGGCGGGGACCGGCTGGCCGGGCTGTTCCTCAACACCCTGCCGTTCCGGGCGCGGATCACCGACGGCAGCTGGGCGGAGCTGATCCGCACCGTCTACCGTGCGGAGACCGGACTGCTGCCGCACCGGCGCTACCCGATGGGCGAGATGAAGCGCCTGCTGGGCCGCCGGGAGCCGCTCTTCGAGGCGATCTTCAACTTCACCCACTTCCATGTCCTGGACGATCTGCGCGGCGAGCACGGCGTCACCCTGGTGCGCAGCCAGGTCGCCAGCGAGACCGAGTTCCCGTTCCGGGCCGAGTTCTGGCAGGACGCCTTCACCGACCGGGTCCAGCTCGCCCTGCACTACCGGCGCAGCGACTTCCCCGCCGAGCAGATCGGGCGGATCGCCGGATACTACGCACGCGCCCTCGAAGAGCTGGTCCGTGACCCGGAGGCCCGCCACCGCGCCGCCGTGCTCCTCGGAGACGACGAACTGCGCCAGCTCACAACGGAGTTCACCGGGCCCCGGCGGGAGCTGCCCGCCGGAACCGCCCTGGATCTCTTCGACGCCCAGGTACGGGCCCGCCCGGACGCCGTCGCCGTACGGCACGGCGGATCGCAGCTCGGCTACCGCGAACTCGACGCGCTGTCCGCCCGGTTGGCGGCCCAGCTGCGGGCGGCCGGTGTGCGTAACGGTGATGTCGTCGCCGTGCCCATGGACCGCGGGACCGACTGGGCCGTCGCCGTGCTCGCCGTCCTCAGGTCCGGTGGCGTCTATCTGCCGCAGGACCCGGCCGACCCGGTCGCCCGGCTGGCCGCCATGGTGCGGCGTGCCGGATGCCGTCATGTGCTGACCGGCTCCCGCCACCAGCAGGCCCTGGGGAAGGGGCTGGCCGCCGAGCTGACGCCGGATGCCGGCGGGGCGCCGGGGGCCGCCGGGACGGCTGAGGCAACCGGGACGGTGGAGCTGCCCGCCGTACTCGCCTACGAGGAACTGCTCGACGCACCGGCGCCCGCGCACACCCCGGCCGTGTCCCCGGCCCCGGCGGACCCGGCGTACCTCATCTTCACCTCGGGCTCGACCGGAGAGCCCAAGGGCGCCCTGGTCCACCACCTGGGCCTGCTCAACCACCTGCTGGCCAAGACCGGCGAACTGGCGATGACCGAACGGGACCGTGTCGCACAGACCGCCACCCAGTGCTTCGACATCTCGCTCTGGCAGCTGCTGTCGGCCTGGCTCACCGGAGGCCGCACGGTGATCTTCGACTCCGGCCTGGTCACCGATCTGCCACGCTTCGCACGGACCCTGGAGGACGAGCGGATCAGCGTCCTGGAGGTGGTGCCCTCCTTCCTGGACGCCCTCATGTCCGAACTCGACGCCAGGCCACGGCCGTTGGAGAAGCTGCGCTGGAACCTCGTCACCGGCGAGGCGTTCCCGCCCGCGCTCAGCCACCGCTGGTTCGCCCGCTACGGCGTCCCCCTGGTGAACGCCTACGGGCCGACCGAGACCTCCGACGACATCACCCACCAGGTGGTCACCGCACCCGTGACCGGTGACCGGGTGCCCGTCGGGCGCGCCATCGCCAACACGGGTGTCCATGTGACAGGACCCGGCGACCGGCTGGTGCCCGTCGGCACCTACGGCGAAATCCTGGTGACCGGCACCGCGGTCGGGCTCGGCTACCTCAACGACCCGGACCGCACGGCTGCCGCCTTCCGGCCCAACACCCTCGACACCACGTCCGAACGGCTCTACCGCACCGGGGACATCGGCCGCTGGCTGCCCGGCGGCATACTCGACTGCGCCGGACGCGTGGACCACCAGACGAAGATCCGCGGGTTCCGGATCGAACTCAGCGAGGTGGAAGGGGCGCTGGCCCGCCTCCCGGGCGTCGACCACGCCGTCGCGCTGGTCCGCCGCGAACACGGCAGGGAGCTGCTGGTCGCCCACTACACCGGCGACGCCGAACCGGACCGCACCGCCTTCCGGGAGGCCCTCGCACCGACCCTGCCCGCGTACATGCTG
The DNA here is from genome assembly GCF_053612185.1 of Streptomyces sp. NPDC054757. Lineage (NCBI taxonomy): Bacteria > Bacillati > Actinomycetota > Actinomycetes > Kitasatosporales > Streptomycetaceae > Streptomyces > Streptomyces sp. NPDC054757. Next base: position 36,595 of record NZ_JBSHBW010000045.1, on the reverse strand, counting down.
CCGGACGCGGTGGACCGGGCGGACGCCTTCCCGGTCACCCGCAACGGCAAGGTGGACCGACGCGCCCTCGCCGCGAGGCCCCTCACCACGACCGCCGGGCCCGCGCCCGAACCGGCCGCCGACACGGCCGAGTCCGCCCTGGTGGACGCCTTCGCCGATGTGCTCGGCCTGCCCGCCGAAACCATCGGCGCCACCGGTGACTTCTTCGGTCTCGGCGGCCACTCGCTCGCCGCGATGCGGCTCGCCGCCCGGCTCCCCGGACCCCTCACCCTGCGCGACATCCTGGAATCGCCCACCCCCCGGGCCCTCGCCGCCCGGATCGCGGGCGGCGGCGCGGGCCGTGCGGAAGCGGCCGAAGGCGCGGACGGAACACTGACCGACCTCACGGCGGCTGCCGGGCTCAGCCCCGGGCCCGGCGCGGTCACCGTGGTCTGTGTGCCGTTCGCGGGCGGCGGGGCCGTCAGCTATCTGGCCTTCGCCAAGGCGCTGCACCGGGCGGGTCTGCCCGCCCGGGTCCTCGGCGTGGAGCCGGGCGGCGCCGGCGGCGGCGAACTGGCCGCCGCGATCGCCGCACGGTCCGGCGGCGCGCCGCTGGTCCTGCTCGGCCACTCGGCCGGCGCCGTCCGGGCGCTGAGCGCGGCACTGGCCCTGCGGGGTACCGGCAGCGAGCCCGCCCATGTGTTCGCGGTGGCCGCACTGCCCCAGCCGGACGGGGCCGCGGCGCCCGACCCGGACGAACCGCTGCGCCTCACCGACGGCGAGGTGACCCACTGGCTGGCGGCCCACACCGGTCTGGACATCGGCGAACTGGCCGAAGGGGAGCGGCGCCGCGTCATCGACGGGTTCCGCGCCGACGCCTCCGTCGCCGCCCGCTCCTGGCGCGATCTGTCCGCCCGCGGCGATGCCCGGCTGGACTGCCCGCTGACCGTGCTGCTCGCCGCCGACGATCCGCTGACGCGCGACCACGCCGAGCGCGTGCACGGCTGGGCGCGGTTCACCCGGAGCCTCGCGGTGGAGTTCTGCGGCGAGGGCGGCCACCACCTCAACGCGACACAGCCTCGGTTCCTCGCCGAGCAGATACGGAAGGCGGTCGGCCGGTGACGGCGCAGTGGGCCTACGAACTGGGGACGCCGGACGCCTTCGTCGAACTCCCGGGATTCGCACCCGGGTTCACCACCAGCGTGAAACTGGAGGGGCTGAATCCGGCGGGTTCGATCAAACTCAAGGCCGCCCGCGCCATGGTGGAGGCCGCCGAGGCGAAGGGCGTCCTGGGCCCCGGTACCCGGCTCATCGAGTCCACATCGGGGAACCTCGGCGTCGCGCTGGCCTCGGTGTGCGCCGCCAAGGGCTACCCCATCACCCTGGTGACCGACCCCAACGCCAACGAGCGCAGCATCCGCTTCATCCGGGCTCTCGGCGCCGAGGTGACGGTCGTCGGTGAACGCGACGCCATGGGCGGCTTCCTGCAGACCCGGATCGATCTGATCCACCGTCTGCTGGTGGACGACCCCAAGCTGGTCTGGCTCAACCAGTACGCGAATCCGGCCAATCCGGGCGCGCACCGGGACGGTACAGCGGCCGAGATCTTCACCCGCTTCGGCGAGCCCGACTGGCTCTTCGTGGGCACCGGCACCGGCGGCACCCTGATGGGCTGCGCCGAGTACGTACGCACCCATGGCGCGGCCACCCGGATCGTGGCGGTCGACACGGCCGGCTCGGTCACCTTCGGCGGGCCGCCCGCCCGGCGCTGGATCCCGGGTCTGGGGACCAGCCGCCGCCCGGAGATCTTCCAGGACGACGGCACCTTCGACAAGGTGCTGGTCGAGGAGCGCGACACCGTACGGATGTGCCGCCGGGTGGCCCGCGAGTACGGGCTGCTGCTCGGCGGCTCGTCCGGGACCGTGCTGGCCGCGGTGCAGGCGCTGCGGTCCACCGTCCCGGCCGGCAGCTCGGTCCTGGCCATCTCGCCCGATCTGGGGGACCGTTACCTCGAATCCGTCTACGACGACACCTGGGTACGGGAGCGCTTCGGCGTGGACGCGCTGCCCGCCCCCGAAGGGAGCAGCCCGTGGTGAGCAGCGCGGCCCCGCCGCTGACCTCCCGGCACCTGGTGGCGCTCGTGGTCGTCCGTGCGACGAGCTGTGCGGGGTTCTTCGCCGTACTGCCCTATCTGGGGCTGTGGCTGGTGGAAAGCCGCGGTCTCTCCGGCGCCGACGCCGGGCTTGTGGTCGGGGCGGCGATCCTGGCCAACCGGGCCGGGGGCGTGCTGATGGTGCCGCTGGTCCAGCGGATCGGGCTGAAGGCCTCGGTCGGCCTCGGCTATCTGGGCGCCGTCGCCGTGTTCACCCTGCTCGGCGCCGGGCTCTCGCTCCCGGTGGCCGGCTGGCTGGTGCTCGCCGCGCTGGCCGGGCTCTTCCTGGCGGCGGCGACCACGGCCATGAAGGCGCAGATCGCCGCCTTCGACGCGGGGCAGCGGCTGCGCGGATTCAGCTACCTCAACATGGCTGTCAACGCCGGTTCGGCCCTGGGGCCGCTGCTCGGCGGCCAGTTGCTGGAGTGGCACGCCGACCGGCTTCCGCTGGGCGCGGCGGCGCTCGACGCCGTGGCGCTGCTCGCGGTGCCCGCCCTGCCCGGCCGCTGGCGCGCGGCCGACCGCCCGGCCGGGGGAGGGGCACGTGAGAGGATCCTGCCCGGCCGCCGCTTCGCCGTCTTCTCGCTCCTGGTGTGCGGCACCTGGCTGGCGTACGCCCAGGTCTTCGACGTCCTGCCGACCTATCTGCACACCACCGTGAGCACCGGCCGGATCGGCCTGGTCTTCACGGTCAACGCCATTCTCGTCATCGTGCTCCAGGTGCCGGTCTCCGCCCTGTCGCGGCGCGTCCTCGCCCACCGGCGCGGCGGGTTCGGCCCGCTGTGCTGCGCGGCGAACGTGGTGCTCGCCGCAGCCGTGCTGCTGTTCGCCGCGGGGCGCTTCGGCGGCCTGGGCCTGGTGCTGGCCGCGATGGTGGTCTTCACCCTCTCGGAGCTCGTCTGGAGCCCGCTGTACGACGTCGAGGTCAGCGAGCGCAGGGGCGGTCTCTCCGCCACCGCCGCCTACGCGGTCGCCGGGGTCGCCTGGGGCGCCGCCGAGTCGGCCGGTGCGTGGCTCGGGCTGCTGCTGGTGGCAGGGGACGGCGGCGGCCACCAGGGGTGGCTGCTGCCCTCGATGCCGTACTGGGCCGCCGCCGCGCTTGCGCTCGTCACGGGGGCCGCGCTGCTGCGGGGGCGCGAGCGCCCCCGGGAACCGGATGAACACCGCGAGAACACAGGGAGTACTGATGAGGTGGATCTGCCTGCTCGGGCCTAGCCCCGGCGGAGCCAGGGCGGCCACGCTGCACGGCCGCGAGCTGGTGGTGCTGGTGCCGCCCGGTGTGGCGGTGCCCGCCGAGGTCGCCCGGCACGCGAGCCGGGTCGTCTTCGGCGGGATCACCCGGTACGAGGAGGCCCGGGAGACCGTGGACCGGCTCACCGCCGAACTCGGCCCGCCCGAACTGCTGCTGAGCTTCACCGAGTACGCGCAGGAGACCTGTGCGCGGATAGCCACGGAGCTGGGTCTGCCCTCGGTGTCGCCGCAGGCTGCGGCGATGACGCGGGACAAGGCCCGGATGCGCCACGCGCTGGCCTGCACCCCGTACGCCTGGCCTTATGTCACGGGCACGGCCCGGGAGGTGGCGGACGCGGTCACCGCGAGCCCGGAGGGGACCGCCTGGATCGTCAAGCCGGTGGACGGGGCCGGCAGCGGAGGGGTGGCGGCGCTGGGCTCCCGTGCGGCGGTGGCCGACTGGCTCGGCGGCGCCGACGGCACCCAGCTGTACATCGCGGAACACGAGGCGGGCGGGCCCGAGTTCAGTGTCGAGGCGGTCAGCGCGGCGGGGGAGCACACCATCCTCGCCGTCACCGCGAAGCAGACCACCGGCAGCCCCGGCTTCGTGGAGACCGGCCATGTCGTCCCGGCGCCCCTGGACGACCGGGAGACCGGCCTGCTGCACACGGCGGTCCGGTGTGTCCTGGACACCCTCGGTATCGAGTTCGGCGCCAGCCACACCGAGGTGCGGCTCGACCCCGGGCACGGCCCGGTCGTCATCGAGACCCACACCCGGGTCGGCGGCGACTGCATCCCCGAACTGGTCGAACTCGCCACGGGAGCCGACCAGTACGAGCGGTCCGTGGCCGCACTGCTCGGCACAGCACCGGCCCTGACGGCGGAGCCCGCGGCGGGCGCCGCGGCCATCGCCTTCGTGGTGCCGCCGGTGCCCGGACGGCTCAGGGGACTGGTCACCGGAGCCGCGGAGGGCGTCGTGCGCTGGGAGTTCGAGCACGGCATCGGTGCGGACATCGCCCCGGTGCGCAGTTCGGCGGACCGGCTCGGGTACGTCCTGGTCTCCGGAGCGGGCCCCGCCGAGGCCGCCGAGCGTGCCGCCAAGGCCGTCGCGGCCGTGGACGTGGTGGTGGACGACCGGGTCTGAACCGCCCCCACCCACGACTGACGCGCTCTGTCCCGCCGGCGGGACAGAGCGCGTTGCCGTGCGCCCCTCAGCTCCTTGCCCGCTCGAACACCGGCTGGTTATTCTCGTCGAACCGTTCGAGGGAGTTGAGCCGGACCTGAATTCGTCCGAGCCGCCCACCGGGCCCCGTCCGGAAAAGCCGAGTGTGCTGTGATCGGCGCTTCCTTCGATTTTCCCCTCGAAACGTTCTATGTATCCGTGCTTGCGTCTGTGCAGGGAGATCACCCATGTCCGTCACCCCGCCTGATTCCACAGGCAAGAGCCGTCCCTACACCGGAGCCGAATACCTGGAAAGCATTCGGGACGGACGCGAGGTGTGGATATACGGCGAGCGCGTCGACGACATCACCACCCACCCGGCATTCCGCAACAACGCCCGTATGGTGGCCCGTCTCTACGACGCCCTGCACGACCCGCAGAAGAACGCGGAACTCGTCGTGCCCACCGATACCGGAAGCACCGGATTCACCCACCCGTACTACCGGGTCCCCCGGTCGTCCGAAGACCTTCAGGCGAGTGTCGACGCGATGACGGCCTGGGCGCGTATGACCTACGGCTGGATGGGCCGGACCCCCGATTTCAAGGCCGCCTTCCTCGCCACGCTCGGCTCCAACACCGAGCGCTACGGCCCCTATGCGGCCAACGCCGAGCACTGGTACCGCGAGGCCCAGGAGAAGGTCCTCTTCGTCGGCCACGCCATCGTCAACCCGCCCATCGACCGGGACCGCGGCATCGAGGAGGTCAAGGACGTCTATCTGACGGTGGACGAGGAGACCGAAGCCGGCCTGGTGGTCTCGGGCGCCAAGGTCGTCGGCACCAGCGCCGCGCTCACCCAGTACATCTTCGTCGGCAACTACGGCATGGTGCCCGCGGGCGCCAAGGAGTTCTCGGCGTACTTCATCGTGCCGACCAACGCACCCGGACTGAAGATCATCTCCCGTGCCTCGTACGAGTTCTCGGCCGCTGTCACCGGCAGCCCCTTCGACCAGCCGCTGAGCAGCCGGATGGACGAGAACGACGGCATCATGGTCTTCGACCGCGTACTCGTGCCGTGGGAGAACGTCTTCTGCTACGACGTCGACAAGGCCAACGACTTCTTCCACGGATCCGGTTTCTACTTCCGTTCCATGCTGCACGGCTGTGTACGTCTCGGGGTCAAACTCGACTTTCTCACCGGGCTGCTCGCCAAGGGCCTCGACGCCACAGGCGCCATCGAGTTCCGCGGAGTGCAGACGAGGCTCGGGGAAGTCCTTTCCTACCGGCACACCCTCTGGGCGCTCGTCGACTCCATGGTCCGCAATCCCACCCACTGGCCGGACGGCACCGTGGTGCCCAACACCGAAAGCGCCCTCGCCTACCGGGTGTTCGCATCCACGGTCTATCCCAAGGTGAAGGAGATATTCCTGCGCGACCTGGGAAGCGCGCTTGTCTACAGCAACTCGCATGCGAACGACTGGGGCGTCGAGGAACTGCGGCCCTATCTCGACACCTATGTGCGCGGCCGGAACGGAATGCCGGCGGTCGAGCGTGTCAAGCTGATGAAGCTGATCTGGGACGCCGTGGGAAGTGAATTCGGCGGCCGGTGGGAACTGTACGAAATGAACTACGCCGGCAGCCACGAGAACATCCGGATCGAGGCACTCAAGCGGTACCAGGCCACCGGCGGGTTCGCCCACTGCACCGAGCTGGTCGAGCAGTGTCTCTCGGACTACGACGTCAACGGCTGGACCTCCCAGGACCTGGCCGGCCCCGAGGACGTCAGCGTCATCGGCGGACACCCCGAGGCACCCGCGGCGAAGCCTTGACCGCCGACGGCCCGGGGCAGGTGCTGCGCGAGGTCATGGGGGAGTTCGTCACCGGTGTCTGCGTGGCGAGCACCTGGGCCGCCGAGGGCCACGACGCCATCGTCGTCAACTCCCTCACCTCCGTCTCGCTCGATCCGCCCCTGGTCTCCGTCTGCCTGCGCGAGGACTCCACCTTTCTGCGTGAGCTGCGGTCGGCGGGCGTCTGGGCGGTGTCCATCCTCCCGGAGTCGCGGCACGCGCTCGCCCGTGCGCTCACCGCCCCCGCCACCCGCCGCCCGCGCCCCCAGGACGCCGCCGAGTGGACACCGGGGGACCGCACGGGCTGCCTCACCCTGGCGGACGCCCCCGGGGTCATCGAATGCGAGAACTACCGCCAGGTGGCGCTGGGCGACCACGTTCTCGTCGTGGGCCGGGTGGTGGGCCTGCTGCGCCGTCCGGTCATGCCTCTCGTCTTCCACCGAGGCTCCTTCTCTCTGCCCCTTGCCTGAAAGGCGAACCGTTCATGACGATTTCAACCGAGCCCCTCCGCCCCACAGGTGACGACGCCGCGAACGGCGCGCTGCCGGAGCTGGACGGCCGCACCCTGACCCTGGACGACGTGGTCCGGGCCGGCGGCTCCGCCGGCTCCGCGTTCCGGGTCAGCGAGGACGCGGCGAAGCAGCTGGCGCACTCCCGCGGGCTCAAGCTCGACCTGATCGCGAACCGCAAGCCGATCTACGGGGTGACGACCGGCTTCGGCGACAGCGTCACCCGCCAGATATCCCCGGAGAAGGCCGCCGAGCTCCAGCGGAACATGATCCGTTACCACCTCAACGGCACCGGCCCCAAGGCCCCCGACGCCGTCGTCAGGGCCACGCTGCTGATCCGCGCCAACTGCCTGGCCCGCGGCAACTCGGGCGTCAACCCCGTCGTCATCGACCGGCTGCTCGACCTGATCCGCCACGACATCCTGCCGGAGGTCCCCATCCGCGGGTCGGTCGGCGCGAGCGGGGACCTGGTGCCGCTCTGCTACGTGGCGTCCGCGCTGATCGGCGAGGGCGACGTCAGCTACCGCGGCGAGAGCCGCCCGGTCGCCGACGTCTTCGCCGAACTGGGCATCGAGCCCCTCGTACCGGAGGCCAAGGACGGCCTCGGTCTCATCAACGGCACCTCCTACAGCTCCGCGTGGTCGGTACTTGCCATCGCCGAGGCCGAGCGGCTGGCGCGGGTCGCGGACATCTGCACCGCCCTGGCCAGCGAGGCGCTGCTCGGCAACCGCGGCCACTTCGACGCGTTCATCCACGCCCAGAAGCCGCACCCCGGCCAGACCGCCAGCGCCCGGCAGATCAGCGGACTCCTCGACGGCTCGCGGCTCGCGCTCTCGCACGGCCAGGTCGTCGACCTCAACCAGGAGCTGGACGACCGCGGTTACCAGCAGCTGCGGCGCAGCATCCAGGACCGCTACTCGATCCGCTGCGCCCCGCATGTCAACGGCGTCCTGCGCGACACCCTCGACTGGTCCAGGCGGTGGGTGGAGACCGAGATCAACTCCTCCAACGACAACCCGCTGTTCGACCTGGAGACCAACAGCGTGCACAGCGGGGGCAACTTCTACGGCGGCCATGTCGTACAGGCGATGGACTCGCTCAAGGTCGCGGTGGCCAACATCGCCGACCTGCTGGACCGCCAGCTGGAACTGGTGGTGGACGAGAAGTTCAACAACGGCCTGACCCCCAACCTCATTCCGCGCTTCGCCGACGACGAGTGGCAGGCCGGCCTGCACCACGGGTTCAAGGGCATGCAGATCGCCTCGTCCGCGGTCACCGCCGAGGCGCTGAAGTCGTCCAACCCGGTGAGCGTCTTCTCCCGTTCCACCGAGGCGCACAACCAGGACAAGGTCAGCATGGCCCCGATCGCGGCCCGCGACGCCTTCGCCATCACCGGGCTCGTCGGCGAGGTCGCCGCGATCCACCTGCTCGCCGCCTGCCAGGCGCTCGACCTGCGCGGCCCCGAGAACATGGCGCCGCGGACCCGCGCGGTCCACCGCCTGGTCCGTCAGCACGCCCCCTTCGTGGACCGGGACCGCCGTATGGACGGCGACATCACCGCGGTCATGGGGCTCATCACCGACGGCTCCCTGATCGAGGCCGCCGACGCAGCGGAGGAGTTCTGATCATGCCGCTCAGCCCAGGCACCCTGCTCGACGCGGATGCCCGGCGGAAGCTGGCGGGCCTGCCCGGGCTCGGCGGCGGGAACGTCTGGCACACCGCAGCCCGGCTCAGCCCCTGGCCCGACCTGCCCGCCGTCGTCGCGGACCGGCCGCTGGTCAACGCGGACGGCGAGCTCCAGAGCGAGTTCAGCCTCCGGCAGCTCGACGAGCTGTCCCGGGTCTGGTCCGCCTGGTACCTCGACCAGGGGGTACGGCCCCGCGACCGGGTCGCCGTCTACCTCAGCGACTCCTTCGAGGACCAGCTCCACCTGGCCGCGCTGGCCCAGATCGGGGCCATCGCACTGGTCATCAACGGCCGCATGGAGGCCGACACCGCGCTGCGGCTGATGGCCAGGACCGGGCCGGTCGGCCTGTACACCGACGAGACCCACCGGGGCGCGCTGGCCGGCCGGGAGCGTACCGCCGGAGTCCGCTGGACCCGCACCCGCGCCGACGCGGCGGTGCTGGGCCACTGCACCCTGCCGGACGCGGCCCGCTTCCACCACGCACCGGACGACCCGGTGATGCTCTGCCACTCGTCCGGCACCACGGGCGACCCCAAGCCCGTCATCCACGCCCACTGGCAGAGCGTCGCCGGGGTCTGCCACCGGCTCACCGGCCATGCCGAGCCGCCGACGTCCGTCCTGCTGTCGGCCGCCCCGCACTCGCACGCCGGAGCCACCGCCTTCACCTTCTACGCCCTGCTGGCCGGACTGCCGCTGATCGCGGTGGACGACCCCAGCGGCCCCGGAGTGGCGCGGGCGGTACGGACCCACCGGCCCACCACCGTCCTCGCGTTCAACCAGACCCACTCCGCCCTGGCGACCATGGAGCTGGACCCCGCGGACTTCGCTTCGGTGGCCTACTGGATCAACATGGGCGACGCCGCCCACGACGCGCACATCCGCAGGCTCATCCGGCTCGGCCACCACCGGGTGGACGGAGAGCTGGTGGCGGGCTCCGGATTCGGCGACGGCCTCGGCTCGTCCGAACTGGGCTGGGCGGCCCTGCGCCGTACCATCACCGCGCAGACCCCGCCCAGCCCCCGCCTCCTGGGCCGCCCCGAGGAGTGCGCGGAGGTCGTGGTCCTCCGCGAGGACGGCGCCGCCGCCGCACCCGGCGAGGTCGGGATGCTCGGCGTACGCAGCGAGACCGTGGCACCCGGCTACTGGAACGACCACGACACGAACTACCGCAGCAGGCTGGCCGGTTACTGGCTCTCCGGGGACCTGGCCTACCGCACGGCCGACGGCGACTTCTACCACGCGGACCGGATCGTGGACGCCATCCACACCCCCGGCGGGACCGGCTACTCGGTCCTCATGGAGGAGACGCTCCTGCTCCAGCTGCCCGAGGTCGCCGACTGCGCTGTGGTCGCGGGCGGAGCCGGGGGCGTGACGCTGCCCGTCGCCCTCGTACGGCTGCGCGGCGAAGCCGACCCCGGCGACCTGCTGCGCAGGGCCAACAAGGCGCTCGCCGATATCGGACAGCCCCCGCTGGCCCTGCTGGAGACCGCCCGTGACGCGTCGGACATCCCGGTGGGCTCCACCGGCAAGGTCCTCAAGCGTCTGCTGCGCGAACGCTACGGCGATCTTCGCGGCCACATCGAAACCCACCCGACCGGCGTGGCGGCAGAGCTGCCCGTCCCCCACTCCTGAGAGAGCGGCGATGAGTTCAGATCTGCCCGGCATCGGGGACTGGCACAGCTTCGCGGAGCTGCGGCTGCTGCAGGACCGGCTCCTCCCGGCCGTACTGGAGCGTGCCTCCCGTTCGCCCTTCTACCGCGGCCGGCCGGCCGCGGAGCAGTCAGCGGGACTCGCGGAGCGGGCCCTGACCACCAAGTCCGACCTGCGCGACAGCTACCCGTTCGGGATGCTGGCCGTGGACCGCGACCAGCTCGCCACCTACCACGAGTCCAGCGGCTCCACCGGAACACCGACCCCGTCGTACTACACCGAGCGCGAGTGGGTGGACCTCGCCGAGCGCTTCGCCCGCAAGTCGGTGCCGATGTCGTCGGCGGACACCCTGCTGGTCCGTATCCCGTACGCGCTCGTGATCGCCGGTCATCTGGCCCACCAGGCCGGGCTGATGAAGGGCGCCACGGTGATCGCGGGTGACTGCCGCACGATGGCGGCGCCCTACTCACGGATCATCCGGGTACTGCACGACCTGGGCGTCAGCCTCACCTGGTCGACCGCGAGCGAGTGCCTGGTCTGGGCCGCCGGGGCGCGGCTCGCGGGATACGACCCGGGCCGGGACTTCCCCGCCCTGCGCGCGCTGTACGTCGGCGGCGAACCCCTCAGCGGGGCCCGCCGCGACCGGATCACCGAACTCTGGAACGCGCCCGTCGTCGAGGAGTACGGCTGCACCGAGGTCGGCACCATGGCGGGCACCTGCCCGCACGGCCGGATGCACTTCTGGGCCGACCGGGTGCTGCCCGAGATCCTCGACCCGGACACCGGTGAGGTGACCCGCGAGGGGACCGGCCGGCTGGTCATCACCCCGCTCCACCGCGAGGCCATGCCGCTGCTCCGCTACAACCTGGAGGACCAGGTCGAGCTGCGCCACGAGGAGTGCCCGTGCGGCTGGTACCTGCCGACGGTCCGGGTGCTCGGCCGGGTCGCGCACGGCCTCACGGTCGCCGGCCGGGGCGTCTCGCCGCTGCAGGTGGAGGAGGCGGTCTTCCGGCTGCCCGCCGAGTACGGCGTGCTGTTCTGGCGCGGCCGTGCGGAGCCCGGGCTGCTGCGGGTGCAGCTGGAGGTGGCCGACGCGTACGCGGGGGACGCCTGCGCCGAAGCGGCCCGGCATCTGAAGGAAGTGCTCGACGTACCCGCCGAGGTGACCGCGCTGCCGCCCGGCAGCCTCGTCCCGGAGCCCCTGCTCCTGGGCCGCCTCGACGCGATGAAGCCCCGCAAGCTCTTCGGGCCCGACGAGGACTGGGACGCGGCCGTACTGGCCGGCTGACCGCACGTCACCCGCAGACCACCGCACACCCCTATCACTGGGCACAGCACAGGAGTTGATCGGCAGGATGGACGAGAAGGAGTTCTCCGGCAAGGTGGCACTGGTCACCGGGGCCGGTGGCGGCATCGGCCGCGCGGTCGCCCAGGTCCTGGCGGAGGCCGGGGCCCGGGTCGTCGCGGTGGACCTGGACGGTACGGCCGCCGAGGAGCTGGCCACCGATCTGCGGGCGGCCGGCGGCAGCGTCGTGGCCGTGGCCGCCGACGTCTCCGACAGCGCGGCCGCCACCGCCGCCGTGGCCACCGCGGCCGAGCACTTCGGCCCGGTGGACCACCTGGTCAACGTGGCGGGGGTGCTCAGACTCGGCCCGGTGGCCACCCTGAGCGACGAGGACTGGCGGGCCACCTTCGCGGTCAACACCGACGGCGTCTTCTACATGTCACGGGCCGCGGCCCGGGTGATGCGGGAGCGCGGATCCGGGGCGATCGTCACGGTGGCCTCCAACGCGGCCAGGGTGCCCCGTTCGCACATGGCCGCCTACGCCGCCTCCAAGGCCGCTTCGGCGTCGTTCACCAAATCGCTCGGCCTGGAGCTGGCCCCGTTCGGGATCCGCTGCAATGTGGTGAACCCCGGCTCCACGGACACCCCCATGCTGCGCGGCATGGGCACCAACCGCGACGGGTTCGGGGCCACGATCGCCGGAGCCCCGGAGAGCTACCGGGTCGGCATCCCCCTGGGGCGCGTCGCCACGCCGGTGGATGTCGCCGGAGCGGTGTCGTTCCTGCTCTCCGAGCGGGCCGCGCAGATCACCCTGCACGAACTGTGCGTCGACGGCGGCGCGGCCCTCGGCGCGTAGCACACCCGGCCAGCAGCGGAAGCGACAGAGCACAGAACAGAAACGAGGAGAGGGACAGCATGGGCATCCCGGACATCACCGCCTACCCGATGCCTGCGGCGGACGGACTGCCGGACAACACCGCACCGTGGGTTCCCGACCCGGCCCGCACCGTCCTGCTCATCCACGACATGCAGCGCTACTTCGTCGAGGCGTTCCCGGCCGGCCGCTCGCCCGCGAGCGAGCTGACGGCGAACATCGTCAGACTCCGTACGCGCTGCGCCGAACTGGGTGTGCCCGTCTGCTACACCGCGCAGCCGGGCGACATGACGGCCGGCCAGCGTGGCCTGCTCCAGGACTTCTGGGGCGGCGGCATGACGGCGGAGGCCGAACAGCGCGCGATCGTGCCGGAGCTCGCCCCGGAGCTGGGCGACCACATCCTGACCAAGTGGCGCTACAGCGCCTTCCAGCGCACCCGCCTCCTCGACATCCTCCGGGAGCAGGGCCGCGACCAGCTCGTCATCTGCGGGGTCTACGCGCACGTCGGCTGTCTGACGACGGCCAACGACGCCCTGGCGTACGACATCCAGTCCTTCCTGGTCGCCGACGCCGTCGCCGACTTCAACGCCGACTACCACGCACAGGCGCTGCGCTACGCGGCGGAGCGCTGCTCCGTGGTCCTGCCGGCCGACGCGGTGCTCGCGGCGCTCTCCAAGGAGGCGGTGACACCTTGACCGCGTCCGTGGCCGGCGCCCCGGCGGAGTTCCAGGACCGGCGGCCCTTCGCCCTGCTGTCCCGGCCCTCGACGACCCCCGCGGGGCAGCTGGAACTGCTGCGCGGGCCGGTGTCCGTACTCAGCGGTCTCGACGCGCTGCCGGCGCCCGGTGCGGACAGCGGGCCGGTCCTCGTTCTGCTGCCGTACCGCGCGGCGGCCGAGCGCGGGATGGAGTGCCACGACGACGGCGCGCCCATCCTGGCCATGGACGTCACCGAGCAGAGCACGATCCCGGAGTCCGCTCTCGGACGGTACGGCCCGGAGGTGCCCCTGCGGCTGCGCGACGGCGGATTCGACATCGCCGACGACCGCTACGAGGACATCGTCCGCACCGTACTCAACCGCGAGATCGGCACCGGCGAGGGCTGCAACTTCGTCATCAGCCGCACCTTCACCGGGACCCTGGAGAGCTACACCCTCGACTCCGCGCTCGCCCTCTTCCGCCGGCTGGTCGAGCGGGAACGGGGCGCCTACTGGACGTTCCTGGTGCACACCGGCGACCGGACCTTCGTGGGCGCGTCGCCGGAACGCCACATCACCCTCGACGACGGCACGGCGGCCATGAACCCGATCAGCGGCACCTACCGCTACCCGCCGGAGGGCCCCACGCCGGAATCGGTGCTGGAGTTCCTGGGCGACGGCAAGGAGACCGACGAACTCACCATGGTGCTCGACGAGGAGCTCAAGGTGATGGGCGGCATCTGCGACCGGGGCGCCCGCGCCGTGGGACCGCTGCTGAAGGAGATGGGGCACCTCGCCCACACCGAGTACTTCATCGTCGGCCGCACCTCGCTCGACCCGGCCGAGATACTGCGGCGCAGCCTCTTCGCGCCCACCGTCGTGGGGAGCCCGCTGGCCAACGCCTTCCGGGTGGTGCGCAGATACGAGCGGACCGGCCGCGGCTACTACAGCGGGGTGATCGCCCTGCTCGGCAGGGACGGCCGGGGGCGGCCCTCGCTCGACTCCGCGATCCTCATCCGTACCGCGGAGATCAGCGCGGCGGGATCGGTGCGGATCGGGGTCGGCGCGACCCTGGTGCGCCACTCGGACCCGGCGGCGGAGGTGGCGGAGACCCGGGCGAAGGCCCAGGGCCTGCTGTCGGCGATGGGGCACACACCGCGGCGCCCCCGGCCCGCCACCGAACCGCTGCTGGGGCGGCACCCGGAGATCCGGGCGGCCCTGGAGAGCCGCAACACCGGTCTCGGCCGGTTCTGGTTCACCGACGAGGAAGCCCGCACCGCGCTGCGCCCCGCACTGGCCGGTCGCAGCGTCCTCGTGATCGACGCCGAGGACAGCTTCACCACCATGCTCGGACACCAACTCGCCTCCGTGGGGCTTGAGGTGACGCTCCGTTCGTATGCCGACGAGCTGTCCCCCGAGGACTTCGACCTGGTGGTGCTCGGCCCCGGTCCCGGCGACCCCCTCGCGGCCCGCGACCCGAGGATCGGCCGGCTGCGGGAGATCGGCGCGCGACTGCTCGCCGGCCGTACCCCCTTCCTTGCGGTCTGCCTCGGACACCAGGTCCTCAGCTCCCTGCTCGGCCTGCGTGTCGTCCGCCGCGCCCGCCCCAACCAGGGCGTCCAGCGCAGGATCGACCTGTTCGGCGGCGCGGAGCGGGTCGGCTTCTACAACACGTTCGTCGCGCTCAGCGACGCGGACCGCTTCGAGCATCCGCACAGCCCCGCCAAGATCGATGTCAGCCGGGACGCCGGTACGTGCGAAGTGCACGCCCTGCGCGGCCCCGGATTCTGCTCGCTGCAGTTCCACGCCGAGTCCGTGCTCACCGAGCACGGGCCGCACCTCATCGGTGATCTGCTCACCTCGCTGCTCGGGGACGCCGGTTCCCGCCAGCTCACCCAACGTTCGGAGTAGGAACATGGTCATAGTGATGTCGTCGGACGCCGCGCCCGAGGACGTGGCCGCCGTGCTGGCCCGGGTGAACGACGCCGGGGTCCGCTCCTACATCAGCAGAGGACGCGACCACCTCCTGATCGCGGCCGTGGACGACGGGGCAGCCACCGCACCAGCGGCGGACGTCCTGCGCGCCCTGCCGGGGGTGCGGGCGGTGACCGCGCACCCCACGCCGTACCCGCTGGTCAGCCGGGACAGCCTGGCCGAGCGTTCCGTGGTGGAGGTGGGCGGGGTCCCCATCGGGGCCGGCACCTTCACACTGATCGCGGGGCCCTGCGCCGTGGAGACCGAGGAGCAGACCCGGGCCGCCGCCCGGATGGCACTGACGGCGGGCGCCGCGCTGCTGCGCGGCGGCGCGTACAAACCCCGTACCTCGCCCTACGACTTCAGGGGCCTGGGCGAGGACGGCCTGCGGATCCTCGCCGACGTGCGCGCGGAGACGGGACTGCCGGTGATCACCGAGGTGATGGACCCGCGGGACGCCGAAACCGTCGCGCGCTACGCCGACATGCTCCAGATCGGGACCCGCAGCATGCAGAGCTTCCCGCTGCTCGAAGCGGCGGCGGACACCGGGAAGCCGGTGCTGCTCAAGCGGGGGATGAGCGCCACGGTCGAGGAGTGGCTGCTGGCGGCCGAGTACATCGCCCACCGCGGCAACCTCGGCGTGGTGCTCTGCGAACGCGGGATTCGTACCTATGAGCGGGCCACGCGCAATACTCTGGACCTCTCGGCTGTGCCGGTGGCCCAGCAGCTGTCGCATCTGCCGGTCATCGTCGACCCCTCGCACGCGGGGGGACGCGCGGGTCTGGTCGTACCGCTGGTCCGTGCGGGGGTCGCCGTGGGGGCCGACGGAGCCATGGTCGACGTCCATCCGACACCCGAGGCCGCGCTCTGCGACGGGCCGCAGGCGCTCGGCGACACCGACCTGAAGGAGCTCGGCGAGACCGTACGAGAATGGGCCCCGCTGGCCGGCCGGCTCACCCTGTGCGCACCCCCGAACCCGTCGCTCCCGCTGATGTCCTGACCGGTCGCCGGCCGCCGAACACAAGGAGGAACGTTGCTGTCCAGAAGTGCTGACCTGTGTGTGGTCGGGGCGGGGCCGAGAGGGATATCGGTCGTGGAGCGGATGTGTGCCAACGCCCCCGTGCTCGGCGCCCCCGGCGACCGGGTGACCATCCACCTCGTCGACTCCCGGCACGGCGGCGGCGGTCAGGTGTGGCGCACCGATCAGCCGGCCGAACTCCTCATGAACACGGTCGCGTCCCAGGTCTCCATGTTCATGGACGACAGCGTGGAGGGCGAGGGCCCGGTGGTGAACGGGCCGAGTCTGCACGAGTGGGCGCGCGCCCTGGACGGTGCGCGGCAGCCGGGCCGCTACCCGGAACAGGTGCTGGCCGAGGCGGCGACGCTGGGCCCGGACTCCTACGCCTCCCGGTCCCTGTACGGCCACTACGTGGACTGGGCGCTGGCCCGGGTCCGCGCCGGGCTCCCGGACTCCGTCGAAGTCGTGCTGCACCGCGCGGTCGCGGTGGCCCTGGACGACGACGGCGACGGGACGCAGACCCTGCGCCTGGACGACGGCACCAGCCTGAGCGGTCTGACCGCCGTGGTCCTCGCCCAGGGGCACGTGGGGATGGAGCTCACCCCCGACGAGAAGGACCTGTCGGTCTTCGCGCACGAGCACGGCCTCGGCTACTTTCCGCCGGGCAACCCCGCCGACACCCCCGAGGACTCCATCAGACCCGGTGAGTCGGTGGCGCTGCGCGGGCTCGGGCTGAACTTCTTCGACCACATGGCGATGCTCACGGCCGGCCGCGGCGGCCGTTTCGAACGGGTCGGCGGACGCCTGGTCTACCGGCCGTCGGGAGCCGAACCGGTGCTCTACGCGGGATCACGGCGCGGCGTCCCGTACCACGCACGCGGCGAGAACCAGAAGGGACCGGCAGTCCGTCACCAGCCGGTCTTCCTCACCCCGCAGGCCGTACGCGCACTGCAGGCCGAGAGCGCGGCGGGGCGCCGGCTCCGGTTCCGTCGCGACATCTGGCCGATCGTCTCGCGGGAGGTGCGCCTGGTCTACTACCGCACCCTGCTCGCCGAACGTGACGGCGCCGCGGCCGCCGACGCCTTCGCCGGGGTCTTCACCGTCCTCTCAGCGGGCGAAGGCGACGAGGCCGAGTGCGCGCTCCTCGACCGCTACGACGTGGCCCGGCAGCTGCGCTGGGACTGGGACCGGGTGATCCGGCCGTACGGAACCCGGACCTTCAGCGGGCCCGACGACTACCGGGCATGGCTGCTCGGCTATCTCCGCAGCGACCTCCGCGAGGCCGCCCGCGGCAACGTACGCGGCCCCCTCAAGGCCGCGCTCGACGTGCTGCGCGACCTGCGCAACGAGATACGGCTGATAGTGGACCACGGCGGGATCACCGGCAGTTCGTACCGCAGCGACCTCCAGGAGTGGTACACACCGCTCAACGCGTTCCTCTCCATCGGCCCCCCGGCGAGCCGGATCGAGGAGATGATCGCGCTGGTCGAGGCGGGCGTACTGACCCTGCTCGGTCCGGGCTTCCGGGTGCTGCCCGACGCCTCGGGCAAGTGTTTCCAGGTCGAGTCGACGGCCGTCCCGGGCCCCGCCGTCCAGGTCACCAGCCTGGTGGAGGCGAGGCTGCCCGAGGTCGACATCCGCAGGACCACCGATCCGCTGCTGCGCCATCTGCTGGGCACCGGGCAGTGTTCGGCGTACGGACTGGCCGACGAGAGCGGCCCCGAATACCGCACCGGCGGCCTCGCCGTCACCCGGCGGCCCTACCACGTGGTGGACGCCGAAGGCAGGGCACACCCCCGGCGCTTCGCGTTCGGTGTGCCGACCGAGACCGTGCACTGGGTGACAGCGGCCGGGATCAGACCGGGGGTCAACTCGGTGATCCTCAGCGACGCCGACATCATCGCGCGTGCGGCGCTGCGGGCGGCTCCGGAGCCCGCCAGGGACGCCGTCCCGGCAGGCTCCCAGTGAGCCGGCCCTCAGGTGACCCGGCCTTCAGCGAGCCGGCCTCAGTGAGCCAGCTGGGGAAGCCGCTCCGCGTTGCGCGTACGCACCGAATCGGGGAGCCGCGCGACGAGTTCGGCGATGGTGACCGAGCGCAGCGAGGCGCGCCAGGCTTCGTCGGCCTGGCTCATCACGGTGCTCACCATGCAGGTGCGCCGGCACTCCTCGGGGGAGGAGGCGCCGGTGCCGCGCTGCCGGATCTCCTGGCAGATGAAGGGGGCCGCGGTGCCCTCGATGGCCTCCACCACATCCAGGGTGGTGATCGACTCGGGGGTGCGGGCCAGCCGGTAGCCGCCCTTCGGGCCGGAGTTGGCGTACAGCACGCCCGCTCTGGTCATCGCCTGGAGGTGTTTGGAGAGATATGCCTCGGGCAGGCCGAAGTGCCCGGCCAGCGCATCGCGGCGCATCAGCCCGCCGGGCGGCACCTGCGCGAGCAGCATGGCACAGTGCAGACCCCACTCCACGCCTTGTGACAGCTTCATGCGGACAGTCTAGTCATGCAATATCCGGAATACCCACAAACTTTCTGCGCCCTGGGGCAGGGGACGCCGAGGGCCGGGGCACGGGGCCCGGGGGACGGGCCCTGGAAATGGGGACCGAGAGAGGGAGCCCGGACACGGGCTCCGGAGCACGGGAGAAGGACGAGCGATGAACCACACGCCCGAGACGGCCGCGTTCCTGGACACCGGCCTGCTGACGCCGGTGCGGGCGGGGACCCCCGTCGAGGCCGAGACCGCCGACATCGCCTGGCTCCAGGCCCTGCTGGACGCCGAGGCCGGGCTGGTCAGGGCCCAGGCGGAGCTGGGCCTTGTGCCCGGCACGGCGGCCGGGACGATCAGCAGGCTGGCCGACGCCTCCCGGCTCGGCCTGCGCGAACTCGCGGTCCGCACCAGGGGCGCGGCCAACCCGGTGGTAGCCGTGGTGGAGGCCTTCACCGCCGTGGTGAAGGCCGAGGACCCGGACGCCGCCGAGTATGTGCACCGGGGCTCCACCAGCCAGGACATCATGGACACCGCGGCCATGCTGGTGGGACAGCGGGCCGGCACACTGATCCACACCGACCTGCTGCGGACCGCCGATGCCCTGGCCGCGCTGGCCGGCCGTCACCGGGACACCCTGGTCGCGGGCCGCACGCTGGGCGCGCACGCCGTACCGACCACCTTCGGGCTGAAGGCGGCGGGCTGGCTGGACGGAGTGCTGAGGGCCGCCGACCGGCTCGGGGAGGTGCTCGGCTCCGGGCTGCCGGTCCAGCTGGGTGGCGCGGCGGGGACCCTGGCGGGCTACGTGGAGCAGGCCCGGATCCAGGAGGTGGCCGATCCGGTCGCGACCGCGCCCCGCCTCCTCGCCGCCTACGCGGCCGAACTGGGCCTGGCCGAGCCGCTGTTGCCCTGGCACACCACACGCGCCCCGCTCGTGGAGCTGAGCCAGGCACTGGTGCTCTGCACCGGGGCGCTGGACAAGGTGGCGGTGGACGTCCAGGTGCTCTCCCGTACGGAGATCGCCGAGGTGGCGGAGCCCGCGGCGCCCGGCCGTGGGGTCTCGTCCGCGATGCCCCACAAGCGCAACCCCGCCCTGGCCACGCTGATCCGTACCGCGGGCCTGCAAGTCCCCTCCCTGGCCCTGGTACCGGCCCAGGCGATGGCTGCGGAGGACGAGCGCCCGGCGGGCGCCTGGCACGCGGAGTGGCAGCCCCTGCGGGAGAGCCTGCGGCTCACCGGAGGCGCGGCGCACACCGCGGTCCAGCTGGTGGAGGGCCTGACGGTCTTCCCGGAGCGGATGCGGGCCAACCTCGGGCTCACCGCAGGTCTCGTGGTGTCCGAGCGGGTGGCCGCCGTCCTCACGCCCGCCCTGGGCAAGGCCGCCGCACGGGAGCTGCTGAACCGGACCGGGGCCGAGGCGGTACGCACCGGGCGGCCGCTGGCCGAGCTGCTCACCGGGGCGCCCGAGCTGGCCGGTGTGGCCGGGGCCGCGGAGGTGCTCGACCTGCTGGACCCCGCCCACTACACCGGCGCGGCCGGAGCGCTGGTCGACCGGGCGCTGGCGGCCTACCGCGCGCGGTAGGCCGGCCGGCCAGGGGGCAAGCCCGGCCGGCCAGGGGGTCGGCCCAGGAGGTCAGCCCACGGCTTCGCTCATCCGCCGGGTGATCTCCGCCAGGAGGGCGGGGGAGGTGCCGAAGTTGAGGCGTACGAAACCCTCGCCCTCCGGGCCGAAGGCGCGGCCGTCGTTGAGCAGGACCCGCGCCTTCTCGTGGAAGAACGTCCGCGGATCCGAGGGCAGGTCCAGGTCCCGGCAGTCCAGCCAGGCCAGATAGCTGGCCTCGGGCACCCGGTAGCCCACGCCGGCCGGCAACTGCTCCTTCAGCGCGAGGGCGTTGGCCGCCAGCACGGGGCGCAGCTCCGAGAGCCAGGAGTCGCCCTCCCGCCAGGCGGCGAGGGTGGCCGCCACCCCGAAGTTGTTCGGCTCGCCGTACAGATGGGACGGGGACGACAGCGCCTCACGCACCCCGCGCGGCCCGATGTGGCCGACGGCGCACCGGACCCCGGGCACGTTGAACGCCTTCGTGGCGGAGGTCAGCGTGACCGTACGCGCGGCCAGTTCGGGTCCGAGCGAGGCGAAGGGGATGTGCTGGTGCGGTTCGTGGACCAGCTCGGAGTGGATCTCGTCCGATACGACCAGCATGTCGTGGCGCAGCACGATCTCGGCCAGCGCCTCAAGCTCCGCCCTGCGCAGCACGTGTCCCGTCGGGTTGTGCGGACTGACGAGCAGCAGCACCCGGCACCCGGTGACCGCCACGTCCTCGGCGAGCCGGTCGGCCGAGAAGGCCCAGCCGTCCTCGTGCGGGACGTACGGCGCGGCCAGCAGCCGCCGGTCCATGGTCTCCAGGGTCCGCAGGAAGGGCGGATAGGTGGGGGTGTGCGCGGCGATCGTGTCGCCCGGCTGTGTCGTGACCATCAGTACGGCCTGGAGGGCCTGGTTGATGTCGGTGAACTCCCGCACCTCACCGGGGTCCAGGACCAGGCCGTACCGCTGCTCCATCCGTTCCGCCAGCGCCGCACGGAGCGGGTTGCGCCCGGGGTGCGCGTCCCAGGACGGGTATCCCAGGTCCTCGGAGACGCAGCGCAGCAGCGCGTCGCGCACCACCGGGGCCGGCGGGAAGTCCATCTCCGCGATCCAGGCGGGCAGCACGCCGGGTCCGGCCTCGCCCCACTTGGTGCCCGGCCGGCGGGACAGGACTTCGGCGTCGACATCATGGAACATCGGTGCACTCTCCTCTTGCTGGATGGGTGATGTTGCCTACAGCCAGTCCGTACCGTGTTCACAGCCAGTCCTTGACCGCGGCCAGGAAGCCGTCGAAGTCGTCCTGGTGGACGACGTGACCGCTCCGGGGTACGACGCGCACTCCGTAGTCGAGCGCACGCAGCTCCCGGGCCACGGGTGGCGGCACCATATGGCTGGGGTCGGCGAGCACCACCATGCCGGGTACCCCGGGCGGGCCCGGGTTCCGGCGCGGCAGTCCCTCGATGGCGTCCAGGGTGCGCGGATCCCACTGGGCCAGCGAGGCGACCTTCGCCTTGCGGGCCTCCGGCTCCCAGCGCACCATGGCCTCCTCCACCTGGGCGGGCGACCACTCCTTCTGACAGCGGAACTCGCGCAGGGTCGACTCCAGGGTCTCGTTCCAGGCCGGCTCCACGTACACCACGCGGCCCGGCTTGAGTCGTTCCCCGACGAGGGAGAGGAGCAGGCCGCCGAGCGAGTGGCCGATGGCGAGGTCGGGCCCGGCCGGTACCGACTCCACGAGTGCGTCCGCAAGGTCCTGAAGGGTGTACCGGTCGAGCCGGGGGGCCCGCCCGTGGCCCGGGAGATCGGGGGCCAGAACGCGGTAGCCGCGCTCGGCGAGCGCCGGTGCCACCCGCCACCAGCTGCTTGAATCCGCTGTGATGCCGTGCACCAGAAGGGCGTAGCGATCGCCGTCGCCCCAGGTGCGGACCGGGGTGTGGGTTGTCGTGGCCATCCGGCTGCCTCTCCTTCGGTCTGCCGCTGCTGCATTCTTCGATATCGCGGATACAACATATCCACGTTAGCCGGGGAGGGCCGACCCGGCCGGGGGGGAGCGTTGATAACAGGATCCCTTGTGTCCTGGCTCGCCCGGTCCATGCGGCCGATGGTGTGAACGTCGAACACCACCGAACTGCCGAGGAGTCAGGCGATGTCCAGGGATGTGCACAACCCCGAAGCGGCCGGCCCGCCGGTCCCTCCGCAGGCCGCGCCGCCGCCCACCGCGGAAAGGGCCGCGCCGTCCCCGGCCGCGGCGGAGGCACCGCCGCCCCCGGCCGTGACGGAGACCGCGCCGCCGCCCGCGGTGGAGCAGGTGGACGAGAAGGCAGCGAGTGTGCCGCGCGCCTTCGTCGTCGCCTGCTTCCTCAGCAACTTCGACCGGTTCGCGATCACCCCGATGCTGGTGGCGGTCGCGGCCGGTCTCCACGTACGGCTGAGCGAGGTCGTCCTCATCGCCAGCGGCTACTTCTTCGCCTATGGTGCGGCCCAGCCGGTGTGGGGGATGCTGTCCGACCGGTACGGGCGGATGCGCGTCATCAGGGCCACGCTCTGTGCGACCACCCTGTGCGGGCTGCTCTCGGCGGTGGCTCCTTCGCTGACCGTGCTGGTCGTCCTGCGCATCGCCACCGGTGCCTTCTTCGGTGCCGTGGTGCCCACCTCGCTCACCTATGTGGGGGACACGGTGCCCGCGGCCGTACGCCAGCGGGCCCTGTCGGACCTCCAGCTGGCCCTGGCCATCGGCACGGCGGCCGCCACCCTGGTCGCCGGAAGCGTCGCCCAACTGCTCAGCTGGCGTGTGATGTTCGCGCTCCCGGCGGTCCTGGCCGCGTGCGCGGTGTACGCGATGCGCGGGATGTCCGAGTCCCGGGTGGCGGGCACCCTGCGGCGGCCGGGCGAACAGCTCGCCACCGTGATGCGGCTGCGCTGGGCCTGGGTGGTCATGTTCTTCGGCCTCGTCGAGGGCGCGGTGCTGCTCGGCTGCTTCACCTTCCTGGCGCCCGCCCTGCAGGACCGCGGGCTCAGCACCGTGAGCGCGGGCGGGGTCACGGCGCTGTACGGGGCGGGCACCCTGGTCTTCTCGCGGGTGCTCAAGCGGGTGGCCATGCGGGCGCCCTGGGCGCTGCTCACCGCGGGCGGGACGATGATGTGCGCCGGCTTCCTGGTCGCCGCCGTCACCCCCTCCGTCGTGGGCATCGGGGTGGCGGCCGTCCTGCTCGGCGGGGGCTGGGCCTTCTTCCACTCCTCGCTGCAGAACTGGGCCACCACGCTGGTACCGGAGGCTCGGGGCACGGCCGTCGCGCTCTTCGTCGCCGCGCTCTTCGTCGGCAGCGCCGTCGGCTCCGCGCTCGGTGCGAACCTGGCCCAGCACGGCGCGTACGCCCAGCTGTTCGCGGTGGCCGCGCTGACCGCGGCCCCGCTCACCCTGGTCGCGGCCCTGGCCAGGCGGCGGTACACACCGGCCGGTGCGTGACGGGCGGTACGTGTCCCGCCGGCGGGACACGTACCGGCGTGCGCCGCTCAGCGCGCCGCCCCCGCGGGCTCGGCGCTGCCGCTGACCCCGGCCGGGATCCGGCCGGGCGGCGGCACACCGCGGCCCCGCCGGGCCACCGCCGCGTAGAGGATGCCGGGCACCACGAGACCGATGATCCAGGAGATGTCGGCGCCGCCCAGCCGTTGCACGAGCGGGCCGGTGTACAACTCGCTGGAGAGGAAGGGCAGCTGGACGAGGACACCGAAGGCATAGGTGAGCAGGGCGCGCAGGTTCCAGGCGCCGTAGACGCCCTTCGGATCGGCCAGTGCGGGAATGTCGTAACCGTTTCTGGAGAGCAGGTAGTAGTCGACCAGATTGATGGCGCTCCACGGGGTGAAGAAGACCAGCAGAAAGAGCAGGAAGGTGGAGAAGGATTCCAGGAAGTTCCCCTTCCCCAGGAGTGCGAGAGCGGTACCGGCGACCATGATTCCGAAGACGTAGCAGCTTCTCGCACGCGGGCTGACGGGGCGTTGCCTGCGGAATCCGCCGATGCCGGTCACCAGGGACATGAATCCCCCGTAGGTGTTCAGCACATTGACGGTCAGTTTGCCGAAGGCGATGGAGAAGTAGAGGAGCGAGGCGATCAGCGCCGAGCCGCCCATCCTGACGATGCCGCCCACCTCGTCGCCTCCCCGGCCGCCGCCCCAGGCCGCTGTCAGCGCGCCGAACGACATCGACCACTGGGAGCCGAGCACCGTACCGCCCATGGTCGCCCAGAAGACGGCGGACGGCCGCGTCCTGCGCGGCAGGTAGCGCGAGGAGTCCGCGACATAGGGTCCGAAGCCCAGCTGCCACGACGCCGAGAGCGAGATGGCCAGCAGGAAGGACGGCGCGGAGAAGTGGTGGTCGGCGAAGAGCCGCCCCAGCGGCGCCTGTTGGACCAGCCGCACCCCCAGGTAGACGAAGGCGAGCGCCCCGACCAGCCCGGCCACCTTGCCGACCCGGTGGATCAGCCGGTAGCCCACGGCGGCGGTGACCGCGGTGGCGGTGGCGAAGACGATGATGCCGGTGGTGTCCCCGAGATGGGTCAGATGCCCGACGGCCTGCCCCGCCAGCACACTGCCGCTGGCGAAGAAACCGATGTACATCACCACGGTGCCCACCAGGGGGATCGCCGCGCCCCGCACCCCGAACTGGGCACGGCTGGAGATCATCTGCGGGAGGCCGAGCTGCGGCCCCTGCGCGGCGTGCAGCGCCATCACGGCGCCGCCCAGCAGATTCCCGATCAGTAACGCGATGACGGACCAGAAGACGTCATTTCCGAAAACCACCGCGAGAGATCCGGTGACCACCGCACTGATCTGCAAATTGGCGGCGAACCACAGAGTGAAGAGACTCGCGGGCCTCCCATGTCTTTCACTGTCGGGAACGACATCCACAGAACGCTGTTCGACCAGTCCGCCCGCAGGGCTGACCGCATTTCCTCTCGGCATGACGGCCTCTCCAGAAAGAGAAGGGGAGTGGAGTGGTCATGATGGCAAGCGGAACTGGTGGGCAGTCAAGGAATCGACGGCCGACCCCGTGCGTAAGTGAGCCGGTGGGCGGGAAATGCGGTGAATCAATGATTATGCGTGTCAGTAAACCGCCGGGACGGTAATTCGCTGAATTCGGCCGCAGCTCAATACGGAAGGGCGCGGCCCCGTGGCGCCCGCGCCGGACGGCGGGTGTGCGACAGCACCGTGTGCGCGATGTCTGTCATGTCTGTTATGTCCTGGCATGCCAGGACATAACAGACATAGCGGGACCGGGGCCCGTGGAGCCCTCAGGCTTCGGCACCGCCGGGCGCCTCGTCGGCGTATCCGCCCACCAGCCAGGGCCTGACCTGCTGGCGGGCGCGGTGCAGCCGGGATTTCACGGTGCCGACGGGCAGGTTCATCCGGTCGGCGATCTCCGCGTAGTCGAGTTCGCAGATGTCCCGGTAGACCAGGGGCGTCACCAGCTGCGGAGCCTCCCGCTCCAACCGGTCGAGCGCTTCGAGCAGATCGACGCGCGAGCCCGCGATCACGCTGGTGGTGCGCGGGTCGGGGTGGGTCGCCTCGGCCGTGGTGAGCGGGGTCTCGGCCGCGCGCCGCTTGAGCTCGCGGTACTTCTGGCGTGAGCAGTTGGCGACCACCGTGTACAGCCAGGTGCTGAACTTGCTGCGGCCCTCGAAGCGGTGGATGTTGCGTGCCACCTGTACGAGTACGTCCTGGGCCGCCTCCTCCGCGTCCTCGCGGTACAGCAGGAACCGTGCACAGCGGCGCAGCACATCGGGGCTGATGTCCCGGAGCAGCGCGTCCAGGGCGTTCTGGTCGCCGGCGGACGCGCGGACGGCCAGGGCCTCTGTCTCATCGGCGGGCCGGTTCACTGGACGGCCTCCGCCGGTCGGGCCGGTTGGACTCGCTGGGGGATCACCCATGCATGATAGCCACATGTCCGTACCAGAAGAGATTGGCCGGTACCGCGTTCAGCGGCGTCTCGGCACGGGGGCCTTCGCCGTGGTGTGGCTGGCCCACGACGAACGGCTGCACGCCGATGTCGCGGTGAAGGTGATGGCCGACAACTGGTCGTACCGGCTGGACATCCGGGAGCGTTTCGTGGCGGAGGCGCGACTGCTGCGCCGGGCCAACTCCGGCGGTGTGGTCCAGGTCTTCGACATCGGTGATCTCCCGGACGGACGGCCCTACTTCGTCATGGAGTACGCGGACCACGGCACCCTGGACGACGTACTGACCGCGGGGGAGCTCGATGTCGACGAGGCGCTGCGGCTGACCGCCGAGGCGGCGCGCGGTGCGGCCGCACTGCATGACGCGGACATCGTGCACCGGGACATCAAGCCGTCGAACATCCTGCTCAAGGGCCGGCCGGGCGGCCATGAGCGGGTCCTCATCGCCGATCTGGGCCTGGCGAAGAACCTGGCGCAGGCGTCCGGCCTCACCGTGATCGCGGGCAGCAGCGGCTATATGGCGCCCGAGCAGGCCGAACCGTACGACGGCATCGACGCGCGTGCCGATGTCTACAGCCTCGGGGCCGTCCTCCACCATCTGCTCACCGGTACGGTCCCCGGCCCGCCCGGCAAGGTGCTCCCGGCCGATGAGCTGCGCCCGGGTCTGCCGGCGCCGGTCGTGGCCGCGGTACGGCGGGCCATGGAGCCGGACCGGGAGGAACGCTGGGAGAGCGCAAGGGCGTTCACCGATGAACTGGAACGGCTGCGGAAGCTGCCGGAGTCCTCGTCCGGGACGGCCGGTCCCGGCCCGGCGGGGGGTTCGCAGGGGCCCGGGGCTCCGGGGGGCGCGACGGGACCGTCCGCGTCGGCCCTGGGCGGCTCGCCGGTTCCGTCTGCCCCGGGTGGCTCGCCGATGCCCGGGGCAGACGGCGGCGCGCCCGCGTCTTCGGCATCTTCGTCATCGGTCCCGGGCGGCTCACCCGCGCCCGCGGCCCCGGGCGGCTCACCCGCACCCCCGGTCCCGGGGGACGCGGCCGTACCTCCGGGGCCGGCCGGGCCGCCGGTGCCCGGGGCCGGGGGCGGTTCGCCGATGTCTCCGGGGCCCGGGGGCTGGCCCGTACCCGAGGACCCGGGCGGCTCCCCCGTACCGTCCGCCTCGCAGCCGTTCTCGCCGGCGCCCGCCGGGTATCCGGAGTTCGCGCCGTACCCCGAAGAAGCCACGTTCCCCGGCGAAGCCGGATTCCCCGGAGCCGACGCCTCCCCCGGAGCTGACGGGCACCCCCGACTTGCCCCGGCCGGGGAGTCCGCCGCCTCCTTCGCTTCGCCCCATGTCTCCGGTGTCTCCGGGCCGTCCGCGTCCGGGGCCTCCCCGGTGCCCGCAGCGGCCGGTGGCGGCCCGGACGCGGCGGCGCCCGGCCGTACCCGGCGCCCCAGGACCCTGCGGACCGTGCTGACCGTGCTGACGGCCGTGGTCGTCGTCGCCGGGGCGGGCACGGCGCTGACCCTGTGGGAGCGCAGGCCGCCGAGTACGGAGCGGGTCAGCGACGCCACCGGGAAGCTCAGCGTGGAGGTCCCGCACGCCTGGGCCGTGCAGCTCGCCGACTCCGGCTGGTCACCCGGTGCCCTCGGCCTCGACAGCACCCACCGGGCGGGGCTGACGGTGGCGGACTCGGTCGCGGGCTGGTCCGATCTGCGGACCGACGACAGCGGGGTCTTCGCCGGTGCGGCCGGTTCCGGCGCGGACAGTGCGGCGGAACTGACCGCGAAGGTGAAGAAGAGCACCCACCCGGGCTGCCGGGACTCCGGCACCGCGACGTACTCGGACAGCCGGTGGCGCGGCACCGTCCGCACCTGGGATTCCTGCGGAACCGCGGGCAGAAGCCTCAAGGAGGTCGCGCTGGTCCCGGTCGCCAAGGGCAGTCCGCCGGTGTACGTGCAGATCAGGTGTGCCGAGAGTTTCGGCAAGGACGCCACCGACCGGATTCTGCGGAGCGTGCGGACGGCGGCGTGAACTTTTCGGTCCTTCCGGTCATCGGAGGTAGTCAGAGAGTAATCGGAGAAGGGACGGTCGGCGCCATGCCGAATCCAGGACAGCGGGGCAGGGAAGACCAGGTGACCGGAGCCTTCGGGAGGGGCGGATCCACCTCCCGGCGGAGCCTGGCCGCCGGGGCCGCCACGGCGGCCGTCGCGGGCGCGCTGCTGCTCAGCGGCTGTGCGGGCAACGACTCGGGTCCGCAGAAGGTGGCCAGCGTCGGAGGCCCGGTGACCAGCGGTGCGTCGGCGGCTCCGTCCGGCAGCAGCCCGAAGCCGAGCCCGCCCGGGGCGACACCCGGAGACGGATCGGGATCGTCCGCTTCCTCGTCCGGGGCGAAGACCCCCGGCGGCGACAACCCGACGCCGACGAGGAGCGGTGGGGGCGGAAACGGCAAGCCCTCCGCCCCCTCCGCCCCGGCCCGCTGCCACACCTCCGAGCTCGGTCTGTCGATCGGAGACGACCACCCGGGAGCGGGGCAGGAGAACTTCGCACTGGTCCTCACCAACAAATCCGGCCACACCTGCACCGTCAGCGGTTTCCCGGGTCTCGCCTTTGTCGACAGCGCCGGCCATCAGGTCTCGGTGGACCCCGAACGCACCGGCTCGTCCGGCGGCCCGGTGAAGGTGGCTCCCGGGTCGTCCGCCTGGGCGCCGCTGTCGTTCACCAACCCGGAGGTGACCGGGTCGGGCACGGTGACTCCGCCGACCGTCCGGGTCACTCCACCGGACGAGAAGGTCGCGCTGATCGTGCCGTGGAACGGCGGCCCGGTGCCCTCGGACGGCAAGGTCTCGACGCCGCAGGTCGGGGCGTTCTCGGCCGGCTCGGGTGGCTGAGAGCCGGACGCGGGACCGTAGCCGGGCAGGAGTTCGGGGGCGGGCGGGAACGCGTCGCCCCGGACGGGAACACGGGCACCGGAAGGAACACGGGGACCGGGAGGGGCGGGCCGCGCCCATGCGGCCCGCCCCACCCCGTGCGTCCCGGATCCCCGGACCGCCGGATGCCCCGATCACATGCCCCGGTCAGCCGTTGAGGCTGATGTGCGAGGCCAGGGCGGTGACATCGAGGTCACCGTTGTCGACCCACTGCGGGAACTTCAGGGTCTTGTGCGTGGTGGAAGCCGGCGGAGTGACCACCAGATAGGCCGCGTGCCGGGCACCCGATGTGCCGGTGTTGGCGTGGGTCCAGGCGATGACGGACTCGGCGCTCTGGCCGTTCTTGAGCGTCAGCGTCTGCTTGGCCGGACCCTTGGCGTACCAGGTGCTGCCCCAGTGCACCGAGGTCGCGAGCGTGTGGTGGCCGGCGTCCTGGAGCCCGAGCCCCGGGTAGCCACGCAGGTCGCAGGTGTGGCCGCTGGTGTTCTTGAGCTTGAGGACGACGCCCTCGTGGTTCATCCCGCCGGCCAGCCCCTGTCCGAAGGAGGCCGTGAGCCCCGAAGTGGCGCAGGTGGGCACGGACGCCGCCTGGGCGGCTCCGGCCCCGGCGAGCCCGAGCCCGGCGACAGCGGCGACGGCGAGCCCCGCACCGCCTATACGGCGGGCCGTGCGGGTGCGGGCGCCTGCGCGCCGGGCGGTGCTGTTCCGATGCTGCTCAGCCATGTCGATCGATCTCCACTCTCAATGGTGCGCTTCTCGATGGTGCGCTTCTCGTGCGTGCGGTGCGCGTTGTCTCCGCGCGATCCCCGTGTGCTCCGCGTACTTCAAGCAGTGGGATGCCATCGGCGCCCAGAAAGTTCACGGTAAATCCGTCCAGATACGACGGGGCCCCGACGCCTGCGCCACCCCTTCGCCCGGGCCTCTGATCCGGCCCGGGCAGCCCGGCCGGCCCGCTCAGGCGAAGGCGCGCTCCGCCTCGATCTCCTCCAGGGACTTGCCCGCCGTGTCCGGTATGAAGAAGAAGCCGACCGACCCGCTGATGATCAGGAACACGGCCAGCATTCCGGCCACCGGCCTGATGCCGGTACTGGCGAGCGCCGGTACGAACAGGCTCCAGATGCCGACGAAGGTCCGTGAGAGACCGAAGGTGAAGCCCTGCGCCGTGCCGCGCAGCATGGTCGGGAAGAGCTCCTGGCTGAAGATCTTGTAGAGCGGCTCCCCGGCGAATGTCCCGCCCACCGCGAACAGCACGATGTTCAGGATGATCACCGGGATGGTGAACGGCAGTACCAGATAGCTGACATAGGCGATGACCTGCATGGCGCCGCCCGCGCCCCACATCCATTTGCGGGTGAGGTGGCTCCGGTCGACGTAGCTCATGAACAGCAGCGCCGCACCGATGCTCACCACGAACCCGGCGCAGGCGAGGGCCACCCCGGCCGACTGGCTGCCCGCATGCAGCGTCCTGATCATGTACGGGGTGAAGATGCCGTTGGTCGCGGCGGCCAGCCCCCAGAAGAGGTAGATCGTCCCGGTCCAGATCAGCGCGTTGCGGTTGGGGCCCCGGAACAGGGCGCCCGTGGTGGGCCGGGCCGTCATCCCCGACGCGAAGGCCCTTTTCCAGCGCGCCGACTCCGCGAGACCGCGCCGGAGCGCCCAGGTCACCAGTGCCACGACGAACAGCTGGAGGAACACCAGCCGGATACCGAGGAGTCCGAACGGGGCGAGGACGAGCGCGAGCAGCAGCACGATGACAGGGCCCAGGCTCCAGGCGATCTGGGTGAATCCAAGGAGCTTTCCGCGCGCCGATGCCGGAGCGAACTCGCCCACCAGCGCGAGAGAAGTGGGGACGTCGGCGCCCACGGCGAGACCGACGACAAAAGTACCCAGGAAGAGCATCAGCGGATTGACCGCGAGTGCGATGCAGAGAATTCCCGCCGCATAGACGAGCAGGTCGTACTTGTAGATGCGTTTACGGCCGAGTGTGTCGCCGAGCCGTCCGCCCACGAACGCGCCGATGGCACAGCCGATCGCATTGGGCCCGAGCGCTGCCAGCAGCCCCACCGCATTCGAACTCAAGTGCAGATATGCCTGGAACATCGCGAGCCCGGCGCCCAGGGCGACGATGGATCCGGCATCCATATAGGAGGCCATACCGGCCAGCACCGACCATTTCCACTGCTCGGATGTGACTTTTACGCCTTCTTTTTCCGCTGTTTCCCCCGCTGCCGTACCGAAATCGCCTGTCTCCTGGGGGATCATGCCTTTCTCCGGATCTGCTCGTGGTTCGCGGCCGGTGGCCGGCGGTCTGTGGTCGGAAGCCGGGCTGTTTGCAGCTGCATTGTCCTGGCAATGCGGGGTACGGAGTGGTCCGGCACTCCGTCTTACGGACCGTTGTGCCCGACGGTGCGCCGACACGCGGTCTCCTGTGTTTCCCGGAAGGAACTGGACAGGGGAGGCCGAGGCGATGATGAACGCGGCAATGCCGCTCTGCAGACGGGATGACATGAGCAAGGGACGCCCCCGCCGGGAAACACGGCCGTCCGGCGGATCGAACTCCGCCAATGACCGGCTCCTCCGTATCCTGCTACGGCGCCGCAAACGGTCACTGAGCCCCGATGACGTGACGGTCACCGACAAACCCGAGGTGCGCCGGGCGGTGTCCGCATCCGCTCTCGGCAACATGATGGAGTGGTTCGACTTCGGCGTGTACGCCTATTTGGCGGGCACCCTGGGAAAGGTCTTCTTCCCCGCGAGTTCGCCCGGCGCGCAGGTCGTGTCCACCTTCGCGACCTTCGCTGCCGCATTCCTCGTGCGCCCCCTCGGCGGCCTGGTGTTCGGACCGCTCGGCGACCGGATCGGGCGTAAACGCGTACTCGCCGCGACCATGATCATGATGGCGATCAGTACATTCGCCGTCGCTTTCCTGCCCAGCTATGACTCGATCGGATTCGCCGCGCCGATCCTGCTGCTGATCTGCCGGCTCGTGCAGGGTTTCTCCACCGGCGGCGAATACGCCGGAGCGACGACCTATATCGCCGAGTACTCGCCCGACAAGAGGCGCGGATTCCTGGGCAGCTGGCTCGACTTCGGTACCTTCGTCGGCTACTCGCTCGGCTCCGGCATCGTGACCATCCTGACCGCGGTTCTCGGGGACGACGGGATGGTGCACTGGGGCTGGCGTATCCCGTTCCTGGTGGCCGGGCCGCTCGGCCTGATCGGTCTGTACATGCGGCTGCGGCTTGAGGAGACCCCGGCCTTCAAGCGGCAGGCGGAGGAGGACGCGGCCGAGTACGCGGCGGAGCCGCACGAGGAGGGTGACGAGGACCCGGTGGAGGTGGCCCGGCAGTCCGGTCACGGGCGGCTGAAGGAGATCTTCACCCAGCACTGGCAGGCGGTGCTCATCTGTATGGGGCTCGTCCTGCTCTACAACGTCACCAACTACATGGTGACCTCGTACCTGCCGACCTTCATGACCGAGACGCTCGGCCAGGACGCGCTCACCGCCCAGCTGCTGGTGCTCGGCACCATGGTCGTGGTGGTGCTCACCATCACCACGGTGGGCCGCAGCTCCGACCGCTGGGGCCGCAGGCCCGTCTTCATGGCGGGCAGCATCGCGCTCATCGTCCTCTCGGTCCCGGCGTTCGTCCTGATCCGGCAGGGCGGCATCCTGCTGCCCGCGTTCGGCTGTCTCATCCTGGGCCTGCTGCTGGTGTGCTTCGCCGGTACGTCGGCGTCCACCCTGCCCGCCCTCTTCCCGACCCGGCTGCGGTACGGCGCCCTGTCGATCTCGTTCAACGTCTCGGTCTCGCTCTTCGGCGGTACGACGCCGCTGATCGCCTCGGGTCTGGTCGAGGCCACCGGCAATGACATGGTCCCGGCGTACTACCTGATGGTCGCCGGGGTCATCGGCTTCATCGCCACCTACTTCCTGCACGAGACGGCGGGGCGGCCGCTGCGCGGCTCCGGTCCCATGGTGGAGACCCCCGACCAGGCGCGCTCGCTGGTCGCGCAGAGCCGTACCGAGGCCGGACGGCGGGCGAGGGACGTGTGGATCCATCTGCGCCATCCCTGGGCCCGGCGGAACGGCGGCGACCACCAGGGCTGAGACCGGAGGGGCCCGGTGTCCGCCGGGGCTCCGGCCGGGCCCCGCGGGCGGCCGGGCTCCCGGGCCCCGGCGGAGGGGGGTGCGGAGGCATCCCTGACGGCAATATATAATTGCGATATGCATCTATCTCCGGCCTCCGACGAACAGCGGATCGAGGACGCGGCCCGAGGGCTCCTGCGGTGCATCGGACGGCTCTCCCAGGCACTGTTCCGGGCCGGAGAATTCGGACTTCCGCGCAGCCACACCGCCGTGCTCGACGCCCTGGAGCCCAGGCCCCGCCGGGTCACCGAGGTCGCCGCCTACACCGGCATCGCCCAGCCGCGGGTGACCGTCGTCCTCCAGGAGCTGGAGGAGCGCGGACTCATCGAGCGCGAACGGTGCGCCAGGGACCGGCGTGTCGTCGAGGCGTCGCTCACCCCCGCCGGCGGAGAGCTTCTGGAGCGGGCGCGGCAGCGGATGGCCTCGGCCCTTCTCGAAGGGCTGGGGACGAACGTCGATGATCCGGAGCGGGCCGTGGGACTGGCCCGGGATGCGGTGTCCACCCTTCTGCACGCCGTCGAACCGGAGGTCAGTTGACCACCCCAGCCACCCCAGCAGCCTCAGCAACCGAAACCACCGGAGCCACCGGAGCCACCGGAGCCGGCGGGGCCCCGGACCCGGCAGCCGGACCGGACGGCGGCCGGCCGCCCCGTACCGGAGGCTCCGTCGCACCCCGCCGGGTCGGCGGGCCGAGACGCTGGTGGGACTGGGTGCTCGCCGCCGACCCCGGACTCGGCCAGCTGCAGGCCGGCTGGCGCTCGCTGGTCGCCGTCACGACCGGGCTCGCCGTCGGTTACGGGATGTCCGTCGCCCTGACCCTGCCGGCCATGCTCGGCATGATGGTCGGCGGGATGATGGGCCTGATGAGCGCGTTCGCCATCGCGGAGAACACCCCGCTCCGGCTGACCCGCGCCATCCTGTGGATGCCGTTCCCCTACTCGGCGGTGCTGCCGCTCGCCGCGTGGCTGCACCAGGACCGTGCGTTGGAGCTCACCCTGATGGTGGTGGCGCTCGCGCTGACGTTCTTCCTCGCCCGGTTCGGGTCGCTCGCGCTGCTCACCGGCATGATGCTCTTCAACTCGTTCATGGTCGGGATGATGGCGAACATCCCGCTGAACCTGTGCGGGAAGCTGTTCGTCGTGGCGCTGGTCTCATCGGCCGCCATCCTCGCCGCCCGGCTGCTGCTCTGCTGCCCGATGCCCCGCGAGGACCTGCTGCGGACCCAGCGCGCGTTCGTCGTGGAGGCGCGCCGGGTCGGTGACGCCGCGACCGCCGCGCTGGATCCGGACGCCGACCACGAGGTCGCGATCAAGCGGATGCGGCGCAGCCTGCGCCGCCTCAACATCACCACCGTCACCATCGACGGCCGCCTCGCCCAGCCCGAGGTCGCCGCCGACCCGCACACCGCCGAACTGCTCCACCAGTACCTCTTCGACGCCGAACTCGCCCTCCAGGGCATCGGCCAGGCGGTGCAGCGGCTCGCCGCTCTGCCCGTGCCCCCGCATCTGCGGGAGGCGATGGTCGTCGCGCTGGTCGTCGCCCGCGACACCCCGCTCGGCCGGGCCGACGCGCTGCACCCGGCGGCCCGGCTCATCCAGCAGCAGGCGACCGACGTCCTCAGCGACCGCGACGCGACCCCCGACGAGGCCGAGGCCGCGGTGCTGGCCCGGCGGGTCGGCCATCTCCTCGACTCGCTCGCCGACTCCCTGGCCCACTGGCTCGACCTCGGCTGGAACGCGCCGAAGGCACGGGCCAAGGTCCCCTTCCAGCCCACCGTGGCCCTGGAGCAGAACCGCCCGGCCGGCACCGGCGCGGTCGCCCGCAGGGTGGTGGCGTCCCAGGAGCTGAAGGGCTGGCGGCGCGTCGTCCCGTACGTACGCGTCCCGCTGCACGCGGCGGTGGCCTGCGCCATCGTCTGCCCGATCACCGACGCCATCGATCCCCGGCGCTTCTACTGGGGCCTGGTCGGCGTGATGATCACGCTCTTCGGCACCAACACCACGCACGAGCGGCTCCGCAAGCTCGCCCACCGCATGGTCGGCACGGTCGCGGGCGCGGTGATCGGCATCTGGCTGCTCCGGCTCATCGGCCCCGGCCACGTCTACTGGACGCTGCTGGTCATCGTGGCAGGGCTCGCCCTGGGCGCCTGGGGCATGCAGCGCCAGTACGCCTACTGGGTCGTGGGGCTCGTCACCGCGCTCGTCCAGCTGTACGGGATGACGACCCCGTACGGCCGCATGGACCATCTGCTGGCCGAGCGGCTGCTCGACAACGGGCTCGGCATCCTCGTCGCCACCGCCTGCGCCGCGCTGATCTTCCCGCTCTCCACCCGGAAGGTCGCCCAGGAGGCCGACCGCGGCTATGTCGCGGCGCTTGAGCACCTGGTGGCCCAGGTCCGCGAGCGCTGGGAGGACCCCGAGGCCCCGGTCCGGCTGCGCGGGGCGGCCCGCGGGGTCGACGCGGCCCTCTTCCAGGTCCGCAGTGTGCACCGGCCGCTGGTCCGGATGCCGCTGGGGGTACGGGGGCGCGCCGCCGAGAACCGGCTCGCGCTTCTGGCCACCGCCACCGCGCACGCCCGCGCGCTGGCCGCCGCCGCCGATGTCGACATCGATCTCGGTCCCGGGCTCACCGGGCAGGTCGAGCGGATCACCGAGACGCTGCTTGAGTCGCTGCGCGCACTCGACCGGCACTTCTCGACAGGTGAGGCCGCCGGTACCTGGGTCCGGGTGAGTCCGCTCGTCCGCGACCTCGAAGGCCGGCTGCGGGCCCCGGCGGGCCCCCGGGCCGACCGGCTGCACACCGCGCTCAGGGAACTGGCCGCGCTGGACGAGGTCCTGGCCGGATTCGCCGAGGGCCGCGGTCTGCGGACCGTCGCCGCATCCACCGAGCAGTCCGCCGCGCCCGCCGAGGCCCCGAGGACGACGCCGCCCACACCACGTGAGCGGCGCACCCAGGAGGTTCTGGCGGCGTGGGCCGCACACACCCGGCAGGCCGGTGTGCAGAAGCCGGGAGCCGCGGCCGGTGCGCACGCGCCGGTCACCTCCCCGTCCCCGCACCCGGCAGCGCCGGTGGCGGCCGGGGATGCCGGGCGGGGTGCGGTGCCCGCGCCCCGTCAGGGCGGCGGACGCCGGCCGGCCCGCGGCGCCGGTGGCCCGGTCACCGTCAGCGGTTCCGTGCGGTGTGCGGACCACCCGGTCGACTGCGACGCGTGGATCACGGTCGTCAGCTCGCGGGGCAAGCGCCAGGCGGGGGTGCGGGCGTCCGGCGGCCGCTACCGGATCACCGGTCTTGAGCCCGGTACGTACACGCTCATCGCGGCCGGCTCGTCCCATGCCCCGCGTGCCGAGTTCCTCTCGGTGACCCGCACGGAGGGCGAGATGCACCACGACATCCGGCTCCACCCGGCGTCGGGGCGGTGACGGACCACCGCCGGCCGGAGCGGCTGCGCGGGCGCACTGCCCGTACAG
>NZ_JBSHBW010000044.1:0-51041 GCF_053612185.1 Streptomyces sp. NPDC054757 | reverse complement strand
GGGGGCGGGGGGGCGGGGGGGCGCCGCCCGCCGGCCCCCCCCCCGCCCGCGGCTCAGCCCTTCACACACACGATCTGCTTGATCCTGGCGACGACCTCGACCAGGTCTCGCTGGCGGTCGATGACCTGCTCGATCGGCTTGTAGGCCCCGGGGATCTCGTCCACCACACCGGAGTCCTTCCGGCACTCCACCCCCAGCGTCTGCTCCTCCAGGTCCCGCGTGGTGAAGCGGCGCTTCGCGGCGTTCCGGCTCATCCTCCGCCCGGCACCGTGCGAGGCGGAGTTGAACGCCTTCTCGTTGCCGAGGCCCTTCACGATGTACGAACCGGTGCCCATCGAGCCGGGGATGATCCCGTAGTCACCGGATCCGGCACGGATGGCGCCCTTCCTGGTGACCAGCAGGTCCATGCCCTCGTACCGCTCCTCGGACACATAGTTGTGGTGACAGCTGATGACCGGGTCGAAAGTCACCCGGGCCTTCTTGAACTCCTTCCGGATGACGTCCTGGAAGAGGCTCATCATGATCGCCCGGTTGTACTTGGCGTACTCCTGCGCCCAGAACAGGTCGTTCCGGTACGCCCCCATCTGCGGGGTGTCGGCGATGAACACCGCCAGGTCACGGTCGACGAGACCCTGGTTGTGCGGGAGTTTCTGCGCGACACCGATGTGGTGGTCCGCCAGCTCCTTGCCGATGTTCCGCGAACCCGAGTGCAGCATCAGCCAGACCGAATCGGACTCGTCAAGACAGATCTCAATGAAATGGTTGCCCGATCCGAGCGAACCCATCTGCTTCACCGCCCGCCCCTGACGGAATTTGACCGCTTCGGCGACCCCGTCGAACCGGGCCCAGAAGTCGTCCCACCCCGCGGTCGGGAAGCCGTGCAGCCGGCCCGGATCCACCGGGTCGTCGTGCATCCCCCGGCCCACTGGGATCGCGGCCTCGACGCGGGAGCGCAGCCGCGACAGATCACCTGGCAGGTCGTTCGCCGTCAGTGAGGTCTTCACCGCCGACATGCCACAGCCGATGTCCACACCGACCGCCGCCGGGCAGACCGCACCGTGCATCGCGATCACCGAGCCCACCGTCGCGCCCTTGCCGTAGTGCACGTCGGGCATGACCGCGAGGCCCTTGATCCAGGGCAGGGTGGCGACGTTGCGCAGCTGCTGCATCGCACCGTCCTCGACCGCCGCCGGGTCGGCCCACATCCGGATGGGGACCTTCGCACCCGGAACCTCTACATACGACATAGCTCCTCTATTCCCCCGAACAACCCTGATGAGAAAAACACGCATCAATATCCGCGAAAGCGACAGCGGACCGGCATGTACACCAGTGCGTGCGATAGACATTGTGTCCGGTCACCGTCATCAGGCGGTATCCGTTTTCCGTTCCGAAGGGAGCCTCGGACAGTGCAGCGAAGGGCTTACGTTCCCGGCTTGGTGCTGCTCGCAGCGCTCGTCGCCGGCTGCACGGCCGGTTCCGGGGCCGATGGTTCCGCCGCCGACGCGAAGCCGGGCGAGACCACTCCCGCCGCGGCGCCCGGCAAGTACTCCACCCTGCCGGAACCCTGCCGCGCCGCCGACAAGGGCGTACTGAAGGACATGTTCCCGGAGATCGCCGACCTGCCGAAGGAGCAGCAGGAGAAGGCGTACGGGGGCACGCCCGAGGCCACCTTCGACACCGACCGGCAGGTGGGCTGCCGGTGGAAGGCGGACTCGCCCGCCGACGCGCACCGGCTGCACATCGTGATGGAACGCGTCGTGAGTTACGACACCACCGTCAGCGACGACGACCAGGCCAAGACCCTGTACGCCCAGAAGCTCGCCGCCGCCGGCCTCCAGGAGGGTGACAGCTCGCCCTCCTCGACCCCGTCGGACGACGCGGACGGCGGCGCCTCCACCGGCGGGAAGAACGGCGGACAGGACACCGGGAAGAGCACGGGCAAGGACGCGGGGAAGAGCACGGAGAAGGACCCGGGCAAGGGCTCGGAGGAGGATGCGGGGAAGGACGCGGGGAAGAACACAGGGAAGAACGGCGGCGAGACCAGCACCCAGGGCTCCGCCGACGACGGCCAGGGCGACGGCGGCCAGGACGGCGACGACCAGGGAGACGACGCCCAGGCGGCCGATCTGCAGTCGCGGACCCTCAGTGGCCTCGGCAGCGCCGCCTTCCTCGCCGACATCCCGGCCAAGGCCGGCGCCGAGTCCCCGCAGCACACCGTCCGGGTGGTCTTCCGCACCTCCAACGTGCTCGTCACCGTCGAGTACAGCGAGGAGCCCGCCGAGGCCGGCGCCTCCCCCGACACCAAGAGCCTGCAGGACAAGACGCAGGCCATGGCCGGCAAACTCGCCGACCAGATCGCCGAATAGTCAGCCGGCCGGCGCCCCCGGCGTACCGTGGCGGCCCGACCGTACGACCCGTACGACACATGAGCGAAGGAACCATGCACCGATCAGCCCCGCGACTCACCCGCCTTCTCGCCTGTGCAGCCGTCCCCGTGATGCTCGTCGTCGCCGGCTGCTCGTCGGACTCCGGCTCCAGCGGCAAGAAGAGTTCGAGCACCTCCTCGTCGCCCAGCGCTTCGGCCTCCCCGACCGTCGCGAAGGCCGTCTACGCCAAGCTGCCCGACGCCTGTAAGTCGGTCCCGCAGAAGACCGTCTCGGACCTGGTCCCCAAGGCGAAGGACAAGTCGGGCACCGAGGTCAAGTCGACCGACCTGTCGGCCCGTGCGGGCTGTTCCTGGAACGGTCTGGAGAGCAAGGGCACCAAGGGCTCCCAGTACCGCTGGCTCTCCGTCTCGTATCTGCGGTTCGGCTCCGACACCGTCCTGGGCAGCGGCCAGAAGCGCGCACAGGACCAGTACACCAAGGCCGTGGCCGACGTGAAGGCAACGGACGGCGCGAAGAACGTCAAGACGGTGTCCACGCCGGGCATCGGCAACGAGGCGACGACGGTCACCTACGAACAGCGCAAGACCGACGCGGACTTCATCTACGCCGTGGTCGTCACGCGTACGGAGAACGTGGTCACCACGGTCAACCACAACGGCGCCGGTTACGAGGGCCTCAAGTCCCCCTCGGCCGCCGATATGACGAAGGGTGCGCAGACCGCGGCGAAGGCGGCCGTGGCCTCGGTGGCCTCGGCCAACAAGTAGCCGGGCCGGCCAGCACACAGTCCTGCCGGCCGACACGCAGTCAGGCCCGCCAACAACCGTCCACCGTATGCGCCTTCGGGCACCCGCCCACGGAGCCCGGCCCCCACTCGGGGCCGGGCTCCGGGCGTACCCGCGCAACGCCGTCCGTACACATGTGCCAGGCTGTGCCCGCCGGATGTCGAATTCAGGAGGAGACCGCGGGTGGCCGCGATGCAGTTGACACGCACGCACCGGATACTCGTCGCGCTGGTGGTCGCGGGCGCGATGATCATCGCCGGGATCGGTTTCGTGGGGTCCTACGCGGCCGTGCGCGCACTCGCCCTGGAGAAGGGCTTCGGCTCGTTCTCGACGGTCTTCCCGATCGGTATCGACGCGGGGATCTGTGTGCTGCTCGCGCTGGATCTGCTGCTGACCTGGATCCGTATCCCGTTCCCGCTGCTGCGCCAGACGGCGTGGCTGCTGACGGCCGCGACGATCGCCTTCAACGGCGCCGCGGCCTGGCCCGACCCGCTGGGGACCGGGATGCACGCGGTGATCCCGGTGCTGTTCGTGGTCTGCGTCGAGGCGGCGCGCCACGCGGTGGGCCGGATCGCGGACATCACGGCCGACAAGCACATGGAGGGCGTGCGCCTCACCCGGTGGCTGCTCTCGCCGGTGCCGACGTTTCTGTTCTGGCGGCGGATGAAGCTGTGGGAGCTGCGCAGGTACGACGAGGTCATCAAGCTCGAACAGGACCGGCTGATCTACCAGGCGCGGCTACAGGCCCGGTTCGGCCGGGCGTGGCGGCGCAAGGCGCCGATCGAGTCGCTGATGCCGCTGCGGCTGGCGCGGTACGGGGTCCCGCTCGCGGAGACGGCGCCGTCCGGTCTTGCGGCGGCCGGCATCGAGCCGGTGCTGCTGCCGCCGGCGCCCGCGCTGGAGGCGGGGACGGCCCCGACGGGCACAGCCGCGGAGGCACCGGCCGCGGTGGAGGCCCCGGCCCAGCCCTCGGCCTCAGCCTCGGCCTCGGCCTCGGCCTCGGCCTCGGAGGGCCCTGCCGGCCCCGCCGCTCAGGGGCAGGGGCAGGGGCAGGAACCAGGGCAGGCGCAAGGGCAGGCGCAGGAACCCCCGCCCACGCACGAGAGCCCGTGGTTCGCCGCGCCGCAGGTCTCACAGCAGGCGTACACCGGCACCTACGACCCGGCGTACGAGCCCGCGTACGACCAGCGGTATCCGCAGGGCCAGGGGTACGAGCAGCAGCAGTACGGCGGGCCTTACGGGCAGGAGGAGTACGGCCCCGAGTACGAGCAGGAGTACGGCCGGCAGTACGAGCAGGAGGAGTACGGCCCGCAGTACGGGCAGCCGTACGGCCAGGAGCACGGCGGCCCCGGGTACGAGCAGGGACCCCAGGACCCGCAGGACGACGAGTCCCGCACCCCGCAGGACGACGAGTCCCGCACCCCGCAGGTCATGGTCCCGACCGGCGCGGGCGGCTCACGCCCCCTCGGCGGTGTGATCCCCGGCCCGCGCACCGAAGATCAGGGCGAGGAGCGTTCCGAGGAGACCGGCCGCACCGAGAGCGCCGAGGCGGACAGCCCGGAGGTGCAGGGGCTGCCGGAGGACGTGTCCCGTGAGGACGCGTACTTCGGGGCCTACCGGAAGTTCATCAGCGAGAACAACGAGGTGCCGACGCCCCGTCAGTTCGGTCGGTACCTGAAGGACCTGTACGGCGTCACGGGCCGCAACAGCGAGACTCTGAGCGACAGTTCGCTCCGCCCGTATCTGGCCCGCTTCCAGCAGCGGTACGCGGAGGAGCTGGACGCCGAGCACATCGCGTAACCCGCCGGGAGAGACGGAAGGGCCGCCGCGCCGGGAAGACCCGGGGCGGCGGCCCTCGTCACATCGCCCTCAGGCCGCGAGCAGCTTGCGCACCCGCTCGGCGCCGACGGCGAGCAGCAGCGTGGGCAGCCGGGGCCCGGTGTCGCGGCCGACCAGCAGCTGGTAGAGCAGGGCGAAGAAGGTGCGCTGGGCGACCTTCATCTCCGGGGTGGGCTTGGCGTCCGGTGCGAACCCGGCCTGGACCTTCGGCACGCCGTAGACGAGCGTCGTCAGGCCGTCCAGCGACCAGTGTGTGTCGAGCCCTTCGATGAGCAGCCGCAGCGACTCGCGGTCCTGGTCGCCGAGGGCGGCCAGGGTCTCGGTGTCCGGCTCGGCGCGCACCAGGGTGCGCTGTTCGGCCGGGACCTGGGTGGTGATCCAGTTCTCGGCGCGGTCGAGCCGGGGGCGTACCTCGTCGAGCGAGCCGATCGGGTTCTCCGGGTCCAGTTCGCTGAGGATGCGCAGCGTCTGGTCCTCGGCCCCGGCCGTGATGTCCGCGACCGATGCGAGGGTGCGGTACGGCAACGGGCGGGGGGTGCGCGGGAGTTCACCGGCCGCGGTGCGGGCGGCGCGGGTGTGCGCGGCGGCGTCGGCGGGGAGCGCCGAGCCGTCGGCCACCTTGGACTCCAGCTTGTCCCACTCGTCGTAGAGCCGCTGGATCTCCTGGTCGAAGGCGATCTTGAAGGACTGGTTGGGCCTGCGCCGCGCGTACAGCCAGCGCAGCAGCGGCGCCTCCATGATCTTCAGGGCGTCGGACGGGGTGGGCACACCGCCCTTGGACGAGGACATCTTGGCCATACCGCTGATGCCGACGAACGCGTACATCGGGCCGATCGGCTGCACCCCGTCGAAGATCTCGCGGACGATCTGCCCGCCGACGACGAAGGAGGAGCCGGGCGAGGAGTGGTCGACGCCGCTGGGCTCGAAGACGACGCCCTCGTACGCCCAGCGCATCGGCCAGTCGACCTTCCAGACCAGCTTTCCGCGGTTGAACTCGCTGAGCCGGACGGTCTCGGAGTGTCCGCACGCGGTGCAGGTGTAGGCCAGCTCCGTGGTGTCGTCGTCGTACGAGGTGACCGTGGTGAGGTCCTTCTCGCACGCGCCGCAGTAGGGCTTGTAGGGGTAGTAGCCGGTGGCGCCGCTGCTGCCGTCGTCCTCGTCGGCGGCGCCCGACCCTTCGGCGGCCTCGATCTCGGCCTCGTCGAGCGGCTTCTGGCCCTGCTTCTGCTTCTGCTTGCCGCCTGCCGCGCCGGCCTTGGCCGGGTCCTTCTTGGTGCGGTAGCGGTCGAGGATCGCGTCGATGTCGCCGCGGTGCTTCATGGCGTGCAGGATCTGCTCGCGGTAGGTGCCCGCCAGATACTGCTCGGTCTGGCTGATCGGGTCGTACTCGACGCCCAGCTCGGCCAGGGCCTCGACCATGGCGGCCTTGAAGTGCTCGGCCCAGTTCGGGTACGCGGACCCGGCCGGGGCGGGCACCGATGTGAGGGGCTTGCCGATGTGCTCGGCCCAGGACGCGTCGATGCCGGGGACGCCGTTCGGCACCTTGCGGTACCGGTCGTAGTCGTCCCAGGAGATGAGGTGGCGCACGGTGTACCCGCGGCGCCTGATCTCGTCGGCGACCAGGTGCGGGGTCATCACCTCGCGCAGGTTGCCCAGGTGGATCGGGCCCGACGGGGAGAGGCCGGAGGCGACGACGACCACCGGTCCGTCCGCGCCAGAGTGTTTCGCGCCCGCGGCACGGCGCTCCGATTCGGCGATGACATCGTCCGCGAAACGGGAGACCCAGTCGGTCTCGGTGCTCTGAGCCACGATCGGCACGTCCTTCTTTCTCGTACGCCTTCAGACAAGGGCGGCTGCCATTCTCCCAGGTCCCTCCGGGAGAGCGAAAACGGCTTTCCCCGCCCTGGGACCGCCATGGGATACTTGGCGTGAATCCCTGTACCTCTATGGAAACGGCAGTCGGCCCATGCCTGAGCCAGTCTCGGTCCCCTCCCTCGCTTCGAAGCTGCAGCAGCACCTCTCGGACGCCCTGACGGCAGCGCTGCCGGATGCCGGTGCCGCGGACCCGCTGCTGCGCCGAAGCGACCGGGCCGACTTCCAGGCCAACGGGATCCTGGCCCTGGCGAAGAAGCTCAAAGGCAATCCGCGCGAGCTGGCGGGCACCGTCACGGCGGCGCTGCCCGCCAATGACCTGATCGAGGAGATCGAGGTCTCGGGCCCCGGCTTCCTGAACATCACACTGACCGACCGGGCGATCACCGAGACCCTCGCGGCGCGCGCCGCCGACCCCCGGCTCGGTGTGCCGTACGCGGCGCAGGCGGGCACCACGGCCATCGACTACGCCCAGCCGAATGTGGCGAAGGAGATGCACGTCGGGCATCTGCGGTCGGCCGTGATCGGCGACGCGATGGCGAAGATCATGGAGTTCGGCGGCGAGACGGTGATCCGCCGCCACCACATCGGGGACTGGGGCACCCAGTACGGGATGCTCATCCAGTACCTGATGGAGCACCCGCACGAGCTGGACCACGAGGGCTCCGAGCAGGACGGCGAGGCCGCCATGTCCTCGCTCGACCGGCTGTACAAGGCGTCGCGCGCGGTCTTCGACTCCGACGAGGAGTTCAAGGCGCGCGCCCGGGACCGGGTGGTGGCGCTCCAGGCCGGGGACCCGGAGACGCTGGCGCACTGGCAGCGGTTCGTGGACGAGTCGAAGATCTACTTCTACTCGGTCTTCAACAAGCTGGACATGGAGATCGAGGACGCCGACATCGTCGGTGAGTCCGGGTACAACGACATGCTGGAGGAGACCTGCCGGCTCCTGGAGGAGTCCGGTGTCGCGGTCAGGTCCGAGGGCGCGCTCTGTGTCTTCTTCGACGATGTGAAGGGCCCGGACGGCAACCAGGTCCCGCTGATCGTGAAGAAGACGAACGGCGGCTACGGCTACGCGGCCACCGACCTCTCGGCGATCCGCGACCGGGTGCAGGGCCTCAAGGCGACCTCCCTGCTGTACGTGGTGGACGTGCGGCAGTCGCTGCACTTCAAGATGGTCTTCGAGACGGCCCGCCGGGCGGGCTGGCTGAAGACGGGCGACCGCGAGGTGAAGCCGGTCCAGCTGGCGTTCGGCACGGTGCTCGGCAAGGACGGCAAGCCGTTCAAGACCCGGGCGGGCGAGTCGGTGCGGCTGGTGGACCTGCTGGACGAGGCGATCGAGCGGGCGACGGCCGTCGTACGGGA
Source organism: Streptomyces sp. NPDC054757 (assembly GCF_053612185.1). Classification (NCBI taxonomy): domain Bacteria; kingdom Bacillati; phylum Actinomycetota; class Actinomycetes; order Kitasatosporales; family Streptomycetaceae; genus Streptomyces; species Streptomyces sp. NPDC054757. The sequence goes on along the minus strand of NZ_JBSHBW010000044.1, from coordinate 42,796 downwards.
GAAGAACAACGAGAAGGTCGGGCTGACCGAGGCCGAGATCGTCGAGAACGGCGCACAGATCGGTATCGGCGCGGTGAAGTACGCGGACCTGTCGACGTCGGCGGCGCGCGACTACAAGTTCGACCTGGACCAGATGGTCTCCCTGAACGGCGACACCAGCGTGTACATCCAGTACGCGTACGCCCGTATCCAGTCGATCCTGCGGCTGTCGGGCGAGGCGGAGCCGGTCGCGCACCCGGAGCTGGAGCTGGCACCGGCCGAGCGTGCGCTGGGGCTGCACCTGGACCAGTTCGCGGAGGTCCTCGCCGAGGTGGCCGCCGCGTACGAGCCGCACAAGCTGGCCGCGTACCTCTACCAGCTGGCCTCGCACTACACGACCTTCTACGCCGAGTGCCCGGTCCTCAAGGCCGGGGCCCCGGAGCAGGTGGAGAACCGGCTGTTCCTCTGCGAGCTGACCGCCCGCACCCTGCACCAGGGTCTGGCGCTGCTCGGTATCAGGACGCCCGAGCGGCTGTAGGGCGCAGCGCCCTCCGGGGCTCCAGGACCTGTCCGATTCATTGGTCCTGGGGCTCCGTGCCCCCGCAACAACTGCCCCTGCCGCACCAACTGCCCTCGCGGGAGCTGCCCCCGCAACAGCATGATCAGTTGCCGGGCGCTCCTGGGCGGACGGCCTCCTTCAGCCCCGCCTCGATCACGCGGGTGAGGGTGTCCAGATACGCGTCACCGCTGTCGCCGTCCATGATCAGCATGCGGAAGCCCAGCGGCGCGATCAGCAGGTCCGCGGCCAGTTCCAGGTCGAGCGAGGCCGGGAGCTCGCCCCGGCCGATCGCGGTCTGCAACATGGTGTGCACCGCGGCGCGGCGCGGTGCCGCCACACTGGTGTGCACCACATCCGCGAGCGTGCTCACACGGCGGCTCTCGGCGAGCAGTCCGGGGCCGATGCCGCTGACCACCGGGTCGGCCAGCTGGTTCCGGAGGGTGCCGAGGAACTCGCGCAGGTCGGTACGGAGGGCTCCGGTGGCCGGAGTCGGCGGCAGCGCGTGCTCCACCGCCTCCCGGACGAGTTCGGTCAGCATCTCCTCCTTGGACCCCCAGCGCCGGTACAGCGCGGCCTTGCCCACACCGGCCCGCCGCGCGATCGCCTCCATGGACATCCGCTCGTAGCCGGTCTCGGCGAGCTCGTCGAAGGTCGCATCGGTGATGGCCTCGGTCACTTGCTGCCGCAACGCAGCGCCGCCGGTTGCCCTGCGTTCTGTCGCCATCCGGCCAGCATAAAGGAGTGGAACGGGTGCGTTCCGTTCGGTGATGGGCTAACGTGGGCCCAGTAAACGGAACGGCACCGTTCCGTTCCGTTCCGAATAGAGTTCCCCATGGAGGACCGGCAATGAAATTCCTTTACGACGACGAGTCCTTCTCCTTCGAGGCGCTGCGGGCCGCCGGTTACGCCACTTACGGAGGCGCCGAGCTGGGCGAGGTCCTGGTGACCTGCCGTCAGATCCCCGAGGGAGACGAAGAGGCGTGGTCGCACCAGTGGGCCGCGACGGCGGCGCGGGTCGAGCGCATCGGCCGGGACGCGCTGGCCGCCGGACACCGGGTGAGTGCGCGGGAGGCGCTGCTGCGGGCCTCGAACTACTACCGGACCGCCGACTTCTACCGGCGGGCGGACCCGGCGAACGACACCGAGTCCGCGCGGCTGGCGAAGGCGTCCCAGCAGACCTTCGCGGACGCCGCCGCCCTGCTCGACATCCCGGCCCGCGCCGTGCGCATCCCGTACGAGGGGACCACCCTGCCTGGCTACCTGTTCCTCGCCGACGAGTCGGGCGAGCCCCGCCCGACCGTGCTGTACCACGGCGGTTACGACTCCACCCTCGAAGAGGGCTATGTCGCCCTGGCCGCAGGGGCGTTGCGGCGCGGCTACCACGTCCTCGTCTTCGACGGTCCCGGCCAGGGATCCACCGTACGCGAGCAGGGCCTGCACTTCCGGCCGGACTGGGAGGCCGTGATCACCCCCGCCGTCGACTTCGCGCTCACCCTGCCGGAGGTGGACGCGGACCGGATCGCGCTCATCGGCACCAGCCTCGGCGGGTATCTCGCCGCACGGGCAGTCGCCTTCGAGCACCGCATCGCCGCCTGCGTCCTGCACGACGGGGTCTACGACGTCCACGCCACGTTCGAGGAGGCCTTCCGGGCCGCGGCGGATGTCCCCGGCGGCCTGGCCGCCGTGATGGAGCAGAGCGTGTCGGCGCGCTGGCTGGTCCACAACGGCCTGTGGACCCTCGGGGTGTCCGGCGCCGACGAACTCCTCGATGCCTTCCGCCCCTACACGCTGGAGGGAGTCGCTGAGCGGGTCACCTGCCCGACACTCGTTCTGGAGGCGGAGAACGACCAGTTCTTCGCCGGCCAGCCGCAGCGCGTCCTGGATGCGCTGGCCTGCCCGAAGGAACTGATCTCCTTCCGTGAGGACGAGGGCGGCGGCGAGCACTGCCACGAAGGCGCGGTCGCCCTGTGGCACCAGCGCGCGTTCGACTGGCTGGACACCGTCTTCGCCGGGTGAGCGACCTGCGGTCCTGCCGCATGAACTGGCCTCTGGAGAAAGGGAGTTCCGTACGGCTCGGCCCGGGGCAAGCGCCCCGGAGTGAGCCGTGCGGAGTGAGCGGCGCGGTGGTGGGCGCAGTGACTCATGTCCCGGCCAGCAGGGCCAGCAGGTCGACGGTTTCCGACTCGTGGGAGGCGAAGGCGCCGTGGTCGCTGGCCCAGGTGACCGTGTGGGTGGCCCGCCGCGTGAAGCGGCGTTGCAGCTCCGGGTGGATGACCCGGTCGTCGGTACAGCGGACGTAGGTGCTGGGCCGCGAGCGCCACACCGCGGTCACCGCCGCCTGGTGGCCGGCCGCCATGACCTGGGGGACCAGTTCGCTGACATGACGGGACCGCCGCTCCGTGCCGAGCCGGCCGTGGAACAGCTCCCCGGCCCTGGCCGGATCGATTGTGGTGGTGCCGGCGATGTCACCGATCATGCATGCGCTCAGATCGCCCGGCGGTGCCTGGGCGAGCAGCCCGAAGCTGGTCTCGCCGACGTCGGGCATCATCGCGGCCAGGTACACCAGATGCGCCACCTTCCGCGGTGGCAGACCGCTGATGACGGCGCCGCCGTAGGAGTGACCGCAGGCGACGACCGGCCCGGCCCCGGCGATGCCGTCCAGTGCGGCTTCGGCGGCGGCGACGTCCCCCGCCAGTGATCCCCGGTGCAGCTCGGCGACGGCCACGGGGACGCCCCGCGCCCGCAGCCCGGCGGCGACTCCCTCCCACGCTCTTCCGCTGTGCCAGGCACCGTGCACGAGGAGCACGCCCCGGGGCGTGGCCGAAGGCGGGTTCGTACTCACTCCGGCTCACCCAGCCCCTCACGTACGGCGCGACGGGCGCGGTGCAGCCGGGACTTCATCGCCGGTGTACTCAGCCCGAGTGCCGAGGCGACGGCCCTCCCCGGCAGTCCCTGGATGTCCCGCATGATGAGGACGCGGCGCTGGTCGTCCGGCAGGGCCGCGATGACTTCGGCCAGCCGCTCGGTCTCCAGCCTGCCCAGCACATCGGCCTCGGCCGAGGACACCGCGGCGCCGACGGCGGTGTCGACGGCCGATTCCGGGCGGCGCGCCAGGCTCCGCGCGCGCCGCGAGCACTCGTTGCGCACGATCCGGAACATCCATGAGGCGAGCGCGGCGGTGGCCCGCAGCGTCCCGATCCTGCGGAACAGGACGATCATCGCCTCCTGCGCCGCGTCCTCAGCGTCCTGACTGCTGGCGCAGAGCGAGAACGCGAACCGCCGGACATGCGGGTACACACCGGAGACCAGCACCCCGATCGACGGCTCGTCGCCGCGCTGTGCCGCTCTGACCAGTTGGTCCCCCGGCCATGAATCCCTGGCGAACTGGGCCACGGTCCTCCCGCCTCTCTCCGCTTCCCGGCCGTACGGCCGCCTTCCCTTGCGTTCATAAGAGCCCCGGCCGGTGCAAAGGATTCAGAGGATCGGAGGATTCGGAGGATCAGAGGATTCGGACGAGTGGGGTCGCGGCAGGCGGAACCGTGGACTGTGTTCGCTCACAGGCCCAGGACCGTCGCCACGAGTTCGGGGCGGCTGCGGACACCGGTCTTCGCGAAGACGCTCTTCAGATGGTCCTGCACGGTGGCCGCGGTGATGTGCAGTTCCGTGGCGATGGCCCGCGAGGGCAGGCCGGCGACGACCCGCGCCAGGACGTCCCGCTCGCGCGGCGTGAGCCCGTACGCGAGCAGCAGCACCTCGGCCACATCGGCGGCCGGCGCCGGGTGCACCGTCACGGCGAGGCGCGCCGGGAACGGGCCACCGCTCAGCGGCGAGGCATGGACCGAGAGCCACCGGCCCGACCGGCCGCGGACCCGACCGTGGGCCGGCAGCGCCGCGCCCCTCCCCCGCGCGGCGACCTCCAGTACCGCGATGGGCAACTCAGCCCCGGGCGAGGCCAGTTCGTCACGCCAGAGTTTCGCGGCCGGATTCTCCGAAAGCAGCCGCAGCTCCTGATCGAGCAGGAGCACACCCGCCTCGTCCGGGCCGGGAGCGGCGTCGGCGGGTGCCCGGTGGACGGCCCGGCGCAGGGCCGCGGCCACCGGGGCGGACAGCCGCCGCAGGACGTCGACGTCGACCGGGGTGAAGTCGGGCCGCCCGCCGCCGCGGAACAGGGCGATGGCGCCCCAGCACCGGTGGTCCACCACGAAGCTCGCCCGCAGTTCGTGCCGTGCGTCGATCAACGGGAGCACGGCCCGGTACCGGTGGCTGGACCCCGGATCATCGCCGGTGGCCGCACCGAGCGTGCCCGCGGACATCTTGGAGCGGGCGAGCGCCGCGAACTTCAGTACGTCGTCCACCAGGTACTCGTTGTACGCGGCGGCTCCGGCCGCGTCCGGCGTGAGGCCGGCGCTCACGTCGTCGGTGATCAGCAACGTGGTGGGGTCGATCGTGCCGAAACAGTAGGAGTCGACCGGTACGAGCCGCGTCAGCCGCTCGGCGATCCGGCGCCGCAGCTCCCGGGAGCCGAGGTCGAGACGGCATATCGCCTCGATGTCACGCACGGTCTCGCGCCGGGCCACCGGGGAACTCACCGGCCGAACGGTACCCCAGAAGTGTGGGATGGCCGGGGGCTGCCCCGGCTTCTAGTCTCAGTGCGGAAAACGCAAGGCACAGGCACAAGCACAGGCGCAAGCACAGGAGGTATCACGGCATGTCCCCGTCCCTGCTCACCGTCGGACTCGATCCCGCGCTGGTGGACGACGCGCCCTCGTCCCGGGCCGCGTTCCCCGAGCTCGACGCCGAAACGGTCCGGGCCGGCGTGGCCGCCGAGCGGGCCCGGCTCACGGAACTCGGCTTCACTGTCGACCTCTGCCTGCTCGACTACGGCCGCACGGCCGAGGCGGTCTACCGCGCCGCACTCTCCGGCAAGGAGTACGACCTCGTGGTGATCGGCGCCGGCATCCGGCTGGACCCGGTGCTGACCCCGCTCCTTGAGGTCCTGGTCGACGCCACCCACGAATTGGCACCCGGCGCGAAGCTCTGTTTCAACGTGAGCCCGTCGACAACCGTCGAGGCCGTCCAGCGGTGGTGGCCCGAACGCGAGCCACTAGTCTGATACTTGATCCAGACCTATCCATCAGTGCTGGTCAAGGACTTGGGTGTGGAGAGAGTGCAGCGCCGCTGTCGCGAAGGGCGGAATCCCCACGGTCCGTTGGAACGTCCACGGCGGGCGGAATCCGGCAGCGGCGGCAGGCATGACAAGGGAAAGGTGCAAGCGCATGGGTGTCAGTGGCGTCGTCAATGAGAACGGGACTGGAGGGAGCGACCCGGAAGAGCCGTCGCTTCCCGCGTCCGACAGGGACGAGGGGGGTGTCTCGGGCGAGCGTCTGGTGCTCTTCACCGACGCGGTGACCGCGATCTCCATCACCCTGCTGATCCTGCCGCTGGTGGACCTCGTCCCGGAAGTCGCCTCCGCCCACAAGCCCGCCAGCGAAGTGATCACCGGTCACCTCACCCAGATCTGGAGCTTCCTGCTCAGCTTCGCGGTCATCGCGAACATCTGGCGGGAGCACCACCGGGCCTTCTCGACGGTCAGGACGGCCTCCCGCACCCTGACGGTGTGGAACATGGGGTGGCTGCTCTCCGTCGTCGTCATACCCCTCCCGACGGAGATGATGGGCGCCTTCGGTGGCCGCGACCGGTTCGTGGGAGCGTTCTACTACGCGGCGCTCCTGGCCGGCATGGTGTGCCGGCTGGCCATGCTGAACATCCTGAAGAACAACCCGGGGATGGTCGAGGGGGACAGCGAAGCGACCCGCCGGAGGACCGCGGACCTGTACGCCGACAGCTTCATCACCGTCCTCGCCGTGGTCGTCGCGTTCGCCATCGCGCTCGCCGTGCCCGTGCTGCAGTACTACAGCCTTCTGCTGCTGATCGTGGCGGGCCGGGTGCGCTTCACGCGACGGCGCACCGCTCACTGACCGCCGGAACGCCCGGCGCGCGACGCGCGGATCACTGCAAGGGCCGTTCCCAGGCGTCCCCGCCGAGCGGGTGGACGTAGTGGGGGCGGCCCTTCGTGCTGCTCGCGCGGAACGGCCTGCCGTGGTCGTCGATACGGACGGTCCCGTGCCGGCTTCCGCTGCTCCACTGGAGCTCCAGGTACCAGCTGACGTCGTGCGCGCCGGTGTGGGCGTTGACCTCAAGCACCTGCGGGTCGCCGGCGGACACCTTGTACGGGAAGTCGGTCGCCGGGATCTTCCGGTCGCCCTGCACCCCTGCGGTCGCCTTCGCCAGCGGCGTCCCGGTGTCCAGGTTCACATCGAAGGCCGCCGGGGTGAGCCCGCCGCCGCAGCCGTCGCCCATCGCGTACGAGGACCAGGCGAGCGGCGCCTGCCGGCCCACGATCCTCACGTGCAGGGCCTGGAGCACCACCGCGTCCCCCGTCTTTCCCTGCACGGACAGCTCGATCCGCGCTCGGTCGCTGGAGACTCCGCCCAGCGCGGTGGCCCAGCTCGCGGCGTCCTGCTCGGCCGGGGGCGGCGGCATTTTCCCGGCGGGCCGGTCGACCAGATACGACTGGCTGCACGGGCCGTCCCAGACGTACGGCCGGACGTTGACCGTCAGGGGTACGGCGGGGACGCTGCTGCCGTCGGCGCCCAGTGCGCCGCCGTCCCCCGTCTTGCCGTCGCCGGAGGGAGACGGCCGGGTGGAGGGCGAGACGGAGGGGCTCGCGGAGGGCTTGCCCCGCTTCTTCTCCTCGGGCCCGGCGGTGCCGGTGGCGGCCGACGACGGGCCGGCGTGCACGGACGAGGTGTCGCCTGCGGCCGAGTGGTGCTCCGGCGATGCGGCTCCCGTGTTCCCCACGGCCACCGCCACCGGGACGGCGATCGCGACGGCCACCACGGCGGCCCCGGCCAGCCGGAGCCGCCGCCCGACCTTGCGGCGGGCGGGGGCGGACCCGGACCCGTGGCCGGACACGGAGGCGGAGGCGGCTTCGGGCTGGGGGCCGGTTTCCGGACCGGCTCCGGGAGCGGCACCGGATACGGGTACGGGTACGCCACCGGCTTCCGTCTCGGCTCCGGCTTCGGCCTCCCCTCCGGGCGCAACTGCGGCTGCACCACCAGGTTCGGCACCGGTACCGACACCGGCACCGGCCCCCTGCGCGGCACCGGCTTCCGCCCCGGTCCCCCGGCCGGGCCCGGCCTCGGTAGCCCCGGCCGCCGTTCCACCCGCCGCCGCGTCCTTGGGCCGCCGCCGGGCCGCGTCGGCCAGCAGCCACCGCCGGTGCAGCGCGATCAGCTCGTCCGGGGTCGCCGCGCAGAGCCGGGCGAACCGCTCGACCGGCGCGTAATCGGTCGGCACCGCATCGCCGTTGCAGTACCGGTGCACGGTGGACGTACTCATGTGGAGCTTCCCGGCAAGGGCTCCGTAGCTCCGCCCCGAGCGGCTTTTCAGCTCTCTGAGCAGCGCGGCGAATTCCTCGGTCTCGGAGCCCACGGCCACCATCCCCCTCGTTCCATGTCCCGGGCACCCGATACGCGTTCCAGGAAGGCGTTCCAGGGGGGACCCTTCCCCCCAGGTCAGAGTACGCGCAGCCGTTCCAGCGTCCCCAATGGTCCGGGAACGATTGCGGCGGTAATCGGCCACCCCACAAGCTGAGTTCGTGTTCAACCGACTCCGGCACGGCTGCGGCCTGGGCGTGGTCGACGCAATCGCGCTGGCCGTCCTGGCCGTATCGACGGCGACGGTCGTCCTGCTCATCAGTCGCCTCTGAACCACCGGACCCACGCACACACCAGACCCACGCACACAACAGACCCACGTGCACACCAGAGCCAGGCACACATCTGCCGGACCAACACCTGACCGACGTACCCACCTGACCCACACCTGATCCACGGGGAGATCCACCATGAACATCCGCCGCAACCGCACCCGTATCACCACCGCAGCCGCCACCGGCCTGGTCGCCGCACTCGCCATCGCCGGACTGTCGGCCGCCACCGCTTCCGCCGCCCCGGCCAAGGCGCAGAAGATCGTCACCTGCACCCCGGCCAACACCAAGACCGTGCTCTCCAGCCGTCCCGCCGGTCATCTGCTGATCAAGTCCACCAACAAGGGCAAGACCCCCTGCTACGCCTACGGCGCCCCGCTCATCGGCTTCGACCACCCGCAGTCGACCGTCCAGATCAACGAGGACAGCGTGCCGCAGGCCGTCGTCACGCTCGATCCCGGCCAGTCGGCGTACGCGGGTGTCCGCACCTACGGCGCGGGCGACAGCGGCCACTACGCCAAGCAGATGTCGCTCAGCTTCGAGGGCCGCGCCATGGCCGGTTCGGTCGGCCCCTCGGCCTCCTTCAAGGTCCCCGCCAAGACCTGGGTCAACGACAACGCCGCCGTCACGTACTGGCAGACCACCCAGTCCGACGCACTCCACTGGTAACCGGGCAGGCGACGACCGCCCTGGCACCCGACGCGCCCTGGCACCCCTCCCCGGGGTGCCAGGCCGTTCCGTCGTCACCGGGCAGGAGCTACCCCAGCGGGAATTCGGCCCGGCTGCTCCAGGCCGTACCGTCGTAGGCGACCAGCCCGACGGAGCGTACGGACGTGCCGAACGGCAGCTTCGTCCGCACATCGGCCTCGACCCTGTCGAGCACGGCGGGCCCCTGCCCCTGGGTGAGCGTCACATGCGGCGCCGGGTCCTCCCCGAACCGCCCCCCGTACGGCGGCGCTTCGGGCCAGCGTGCGTGCACGGCCCGGGTCAGCGCCCGCACCGGGCCGTCCGGCTCGGGGACCAGATGGAGCAGGCCGGGGAAGCGCCCGCACTCCCGGAAGACCACGTCGAAGGTGCGGTGGCCGCCGATGAGTCCGGTCAGCGCGCCCAGCACTCCGTCATCGATGCGGTCCACCCGCAGGAACGGGTAGAGCACGGTCAGATGCGCCGGAACACCGTCCGCCGCCATCGGATCGAACCGCTCCCGCCAGCCTCCGGCCACCGGCTCGGCCTCGGGCACCATGATCACCAGAGCCGTGTCGCCCGCCTGGTACATGTCCACTCCGTCCTCGGGAAGGACGCCACACTCCCACAGCGCCGGGGAGCACGGCGCGGCACCGGCTGCGGACCAGGCCGGCCGGCACACCCGCCCGCCGCTCAGCCGCCGAACCACCCCGCCACGTCCACCCGGAAGCCGCCGCCAGGCAGCGCCCCCGGCACCAGGGCCCGCAGGTCGGACTCCAGTCCGGCGAGCCGCTCCGCGCCCAGGACCCGCGCCCACTGTGCGTACAGCTCGTCGAAGATCTCACCCGACCGCACCAGCACCTCCGTGCCGTGCGCCGTGAGCAGCACCAGCTTGCGCCGCCCGTCGGCGGGGTCGGCGGCCCGCTCGGCGTACCCCAGCTCCTCCAGGCGTTCCACGGTCTTGCCCGCCGCCTGTTTCGAGACCCCGAGCCGCCGCCCCACCTCGCTCGCCGTCGCCCCGCGCACCCCGATCGCCTGGAGCGCGAAGCCGTACGCGGGGCGCACATCCGGGTGCCCCTCCTCTGCGAGGCGGGCGTGCAACTGGTCGATGGCGGCGCGGAATCCGGCGAAGAGCAGCATCGGCAGCTCGTAGCCGTGCCCGGCAGCTGCTCCGGCCGGGGCTCCGGGCTCAGCCATGGTGCGGCCCGCCGTTGCGCATTTCGACAACCTGGTTTACGTTTTCGTCAATCACGTTGTCGATTTTACGAGCGAAGGACCACCCATGCCAGTCACCGCCCCCGACCACGCCGCCTTCCCGGACCACACCGTCGAATCCGCCCCCGCCCCCGCGCGCCGCGCCATGCAGGCCACCGCCGACCGCCTGGGCTACCTCCCCTCCCCCGTGGCCAGGATGGCGACCTCGCCGCAGACCCTCGACGGCTTCCTGAAGCTCAGCGGAATCTTCGAGTCGACCACCCTGAGTCAACTGGACCGCGAGGTCCTCATCCTCACCATCGCCACCCGCAACGAGTGCCATGTCTGCGTGGCCATGCACACGGCGAAGCTCACCGCCCTGGGTGCGGACCCCGGCCTCATCGATGCGCTGCGCACCCAGAAGCCGCTCACAGAAGCGAAGTTGGAGGCGCTGCGCACCTTCACGCTGGAGGTGCTGGCCACTGCGGGGGCGGTCAGGGAGGCCGGCCTCCAGGCGTTCCTGGGACACGGATACACCCCGCAGAACGCCCTGGAGGTGGTCCTCGGCATCGGTACGTACACCCTCTCGACCTTCGCCAACCGGCTGACCGGCGCCCCGCTCGACGACCAGCTCGCGGCGTTCGCCCCGCAGTGAGGTCAGGGGCGGCCGTTCAGTCGAACTCGCACCACACGGTCTTGCCCGGACTGCGGCTGCTCACCCCCCACCGGTCCGCCAGTGCCTCCACCAGCAGCAGCCCCCGCCCGGTCTCGTCGGCCACGGCCGCGATACGCGGGACACCGTCGCCGCTGTCGTGCACTTCGACCCGCAGCAGCCCGTCCCCGTACGACCGGAGCTGCAACCGGTATCCCCGGCCGGGCGGTACGCCGTGGAGCACCGCGTTCGTGGCCAGTTCGCTCACACAGAGCAGCACCTCGTCCGCCCGCCCGGCGGCCTCCCAGTCGGTGAGGGCGCTACGGGTGAACTCCCGGGCCGCCCGTACGGACCTGCGCTCCCGCCGGTAGAACCGCTCCCGGAGCAAGGGGTGTTGAGTCTCGACATCCATGAGGCCACTGTCACTGTCCGTCGCTACTCTGATGCAGTGCGTCGACCCGTACAGAATTCCCGTACGGGTCGCGCACGCATAACGTGCCGAGCGATACGGGGAGTTCGACATCATGCACCCCAGAAAACGTCCGAGGAAGAACGCGTCCGCCATGCGACTGGTGGGCGCCCTGCTGGCGCGGTTCCGCCTGACCGCCGGGCTGACCCAGAACGCGCTGGCCACAAGCGTGGGCCTGGACTGCGAAACCGTCGCCTCGATCGAACAGGGGCGCCGCCCCCTGAAACCGGACTACGCGGAGATCTTCGACCGCGTGCTCGACACGAAGGGGGCGCTGGCGGTCGCGGTGGCGAACATGCCGGAGATCGACCTGATCCCGGCGTGGGCGGAGCAGTACATCGACCTGGAGCAGGATGCGCTTGCGCTGTCCTGGTACGAGAACCAAGTTCTGCCGGGACTGCTCCAGACCGAGGACTACGCCCGCGCTGTCTTCCGCAGCAAGGTCCCCGCCATGAGCGAGGAAGCGATCGACGGTCAGGTCGCGGCACGTCTGGAGCGCCAGGAAGTTCTACGCCGAAAAATGCCACCTACCACCAGCTTCATCATCTCGGAGGCCATTCTCAGAGACTGCCTCGGCGGCCCCGAGGTACACAGAGCCATGCTGGCGCACCTTCGTTCGTGCTCCGACCTGCCAGGTATCACGCTCCAGGTCATGCCGTTCGGCCGACAGACCCATGCAGCGCTCGACGGCCCATTCATCCTGCTCGAAACGCCGGACCATCAGCATCTCGCCTACACCGAAACCCAACGCGGGAGTCAGCTCGTAGCTGACCCCAACGAGGTCAGCATCCTCTCCCAGAAATATGCGATGCTGCGAACTCAGGCCTACAACACCGAGGACTCGAAAGGCCTGTTGGAACGGCGGCTAGGAGAGCAATGAGCACCGCACTTGAGTGGTTCAAGTCGAGCTACAGCGGCAGCGAGGGCGGCGCCTGCCTCGAAGCCGCGTACACCTGGCGCAAGTCCAGCTACAGCAGTGAACAGGGCGGCGATTGCGTCGAGCTCGCATACAACTGGCACAAGTCCAGCCACAGCGGAAGCGACGGCGGCAACTGCCTGGAAGTCGCTGCGCACCCCGCCGCCATCCACATCCGGGACTCCAAGAACACCGAAGGCCCCACCCTCACCCTCACCCCCGCCGCCTGGTCCGCCTTCGCCAGGTTCGCCACCAGTACCGGAACCCCCTGATCCGTCCCGTCCCAGTGGCAGGATGACAGCAGTACGCCGACGGGAGAGGGACCCATAGACATGGCTGTCGTCCACCGCACCACACTGAGCCCCACCAAGCTGGAACTGCTCGCCGCCTGGCTGCCCGCGCAGCCCTGGTACCTCGGCGGCGCGGACCGTACGCCCGAGCTGTCCAAGGCGGGCGGCTTCCGGCTCGACGACCCGACCGGTGCGGTCGGGATCGAGTTCATGCTGGTCACCGACGCGTCCGGGGACGAGCCCGTCACGTACCAGGTGCCGCTCAGCTACCGGGACGCGCCGCTCGAAGGCGCGGGCGACGAGGCGCTCGTCGGCACCACGGAGCACGGGGTGCTCGGCAAGCGCTGGGTGTACGACGGGGCGCACGACCCGGTGCTCGTCGCCCAGCTGGTCGCCGCGATGGCCGGGGCGGCGCTGCCGCAGGAGCAGAGCATCAGCAACACCCCCGACCCGACCGTCGAGGGCCACTTCACCGGCACGGAACACCCCGTGGCCACCGGGATCGCGGCGGTGGCCGACGGCGAGGACGGCACCGACGTACGCGTACGGACGTCCAACACCGCGGGCCCCGGACTGACCCTCCACATCAACCGGGTGGTCCGCCCCGGCCAGGCCGCCACCCCGCAGGACCTGGGCCGCGTCACGGGAAATCTGTCCCTCCCGGACGGCACGAAGGCACGCGCCGTGTACGCGGTCGTCCGCGAGACCGACTCGGGCCCGGCCGCATAGGCGGCGCCCCTTGGCGCCCGGCCCTTCCTGCCGGTCAGCGACAATCGTCGTGGCCGGCGGAGGGGTCATCGGCAGGCGATCCGACAAGCGTCGAGCATCTGGTCAGCCGTCCGGCACGGTGCCGGCCCGTGCGAGGTGTTCGAGGGTCGTCGCCAGATGCCTGGCCGCTGTGCTGGAGTGCCGGTTGGCGGGGACGGCGAGGGACAGCGACCAGGTCAGCCGGTCGCTGCCGGGCCCGACGACGCGCGGATGAGGGCCGGGGCCCAGGTATGCCTCGGGCAGGATCGCCACGCCCAGCCCGTGGCGGGCGTAGGCCGCGGCCGTGTCGGCGTTGGCGACCTCGATGCCGACGTCGCGGTGTTGCCCGGCGGCGGCGAAGGCGCGGTCGACGACGGACCGGCTGCCGTAGCCGGCGGGAAAGTCGACGAAGGTCTCCCCGGCCAACTCGGCCAGCGTCGTGCTCTCCTCTGCGGCCAGGGGATGCCCGTCCGGTATGACGAGGCGCATCCCGAACGACGCGAGAGGCTTCAGCCGCAGATCCCGTCCCGCCGGGCCGGGTTCGGAGAGCAGGGCGAGGTCGAGCCGGTCGGCGCACAGATCGTCGGCGAGGCCGTAGGACCCGCCGGGACGCTGGGTCAGCCGGACCCGCACCCCGGGGTACCGCGCACGGAGCCGGCCCAGCGCGAGCGGGAGCCCGATGTCGGGCAGCGAGGCCACGACGCCGATCCGGACCTCTCCTCGGATCCCACCGTGGACCTCTTCCACGGCGTCGATCGCCGAACGGGCGGCCGCGAGCGTCTCGCGTGCGTGAGGCAAGAGAGCCCGGCCGGCCTCCGTCAGCTGCACGTTGCGAGGGGTGCGGTGGACGAGTTCGGCCCGCAGCCCGCTCTCCAACGCCTTGATCCCGGCCGAGACCGCGGACTGGACCACGTGCAGCCGGGCCGCCGCCCGCGTGAAGCTGCGTTCGTCCACCACGGCGAGGAAGTACTCCAGGTGCCTCAGCTCTACTCCGATCACGAATATTGATCGTAGCCAGCACCAATGATCGTTGTACAGAATTCTTCCTCCGCGTGACAGTGGTCGGACACGAGAACGAGTCGGGACACGAGAACGAGGAGGAACCGTTATGCGGCGCAACCATCGGGTTCTGATCGTCGGGGCCGGGATCGCGGGACCGACGTTGGCGTTCTGGCTCGCTCGCCATGGGTTCACCCCGACCGTGGTGGAGCGCTCGCGCGAACTCCGCGCGGGGGGACAGGCGATCGACGTGCACGGCCGCGCGGTGGACGTGCTTGAGAAGATGGGACAGCTCGACGCCGCCCGTGCCGCCCGGACCGGGATCCGGGGGATGGACTTCGTCGACGGCCGCGGCCGGACCCTGGCCAGGACCGAGGCGTTCAGTCTCACCGGCGGCACCGTGGGCGGCCGTGACATCGAACTCATGCGCACCGACCTGGCGAACCTGCTCCTGGAGAGCACCCGTGAGAGCACCGAGTACCTCTACGGCGACCGGCCGACGTCCGTCGAGCAGACCGACACGAGTGTCACCGTGGAGTTCACGAGTGGGCTGATACGGGAGTTCGACCTGGTGGTGGGCGCCGACGGGGTGCGCTCCGCGACCCGGTCGATGGCTTTTCCCGCCGACACCTGGCGTATGCACCGGCTCGGGCGCTACATCGCCATCGGTGAGATCCCCAACTACCTGGACTACGACCGCTGGGAGACCTTCCACGCCGCAGGCCCGGATCGGCGGGTCTGCTACTTCGCCGGCGCCCGATCGACCCGCGCGATGTTCACCAAGGCCGACCCCGACCTCGACATCGAGCAGTACGACGACGAGGGCCTGCGGGGGCGGCTGCGCTCCCACTTCGAGAAGGACGGCTGGCACACCCGCCGACTGCTTGACGAGATCACGGCCAACGAAGACTTCTACTTCGACGACCTGCGCCAGGTCCACATGGACTCCTGGCACCTCGGACGGGTCGCGCTCGTCGGCGACGCCGGCTACTGCGCCTCACCCGCCTCCGGGCTGGGCACCACCCTGGCCATGGTCGGTGCCTACGTCCTCGCCGGCGAGCTCGCCGCCGCCGGCGGGCAGCACCAACTCGCCTTCGCCCGCTACGACCGCCGGATGCGGCCCTTCGTCGACGACTGCCAGGAACGGGCCCGCCGCGGCGGCAACCTCTTCATCAGCCGCCCCCGTTTCTGGCTGCAGATGCAGCAGATGCGCCTCTCCAACCTGCCCCTGCTCCGCGGAGCCATGAGGCGCCTGGCCGCCGGATCCAAGGAGCACATCGGGGCAGGCATCACCTTCCCCGAGGAAGACCCCGGGGCCTCGCTGCCGGTCGCGTGAGGCGGGCCCCGGACGAGGCCAAGGACCTGGTACCGCAACGGTGCACCGCCTGACAAAGCCCTCCTGGTGGACTCATGGACCATCCCGCTATACACACAGTGTATAGATACTCGTATAGTCCCCACATGGTTTCTGTGTACCTCTTGCCGGTGAAGACGGCCGCGGCGCTCTTCCCGCTCCTGGCCCTGGTGTTGTTCCTGCCGACGGCGGTCGTCCTGTACCGGCGGCACGGCAACATGTCGCACTGGCGCGTGATGTCGCTCCTCGGCTTCCTGTACTACGCGATCTCGGCCCTGTGCATGACGGTCGTGCCGCTGCCCAGGGAGACGCGGGGCATGTGCCGGAGGTTCGCCGCGGTCGCCCATCCGCAGTGGATGCCGGGCAACACCTTCGGTGACATCTGGAAGGAGGCGCACCATAAGGTCTCGCTCGGCGCGCTGGTGTTCCACAACCCAGCGGTGGCCGGTGCGCTGCTGAACCTGGTCATGCTGGTGCCGCTGGGTGCCTTCGTCCGCTGTCACCTGCGGCGCGGCATCGCGGCGGCGGCGGTCGCGGGCTTCGGTGTCTCGCTGTTCTTCGAAGTCACGCAGGGCACCGGGCTGTGGGGTATCTACCCGTGCCCCTACCGGCTGTTCGACGTGGACGACCTGCTGATCAACACCGCGGGAGCACTGGTCGGCTGGTGCGTGGCCGGACCGCTCGCCCGGGTGCTGCCGACACTGGACACGCTGGAGAAGAGGGTGGGTGGGCGGCGGCGCGTCCCCGTCGGTCAGCGGCTGGTGGCGCTGCTGACCGACCTGGTCGGAGCCGCGGCCGTGATCGCCGCCGCGGTCCTGGCCCTGATGTACGCCGGGCAGCAGGGCTCTGCGGTCCTGACGCCGGTGACGGCCGTAACCCTTCCCGTCTACTTCGTCGTGCTGCCCTGGCTGACCGGGGTGACCCCGGGCAAGCGGCTGCTCCGGCTCCGGCTCGTACCGGTCGGAGAAGCCGGGAAGCCCGCGCTGTGGCGGCTCGTTGTACGCGCGGCGCTGCTGGGCGTGGTGGCACTCCCGCTGGTGGCGACCTTCGTGGCGGCGTCGCTGGTCCTGCTGGAGCGGCCCATGGGGCTGCTCCGCCAGGTCACGGACGCGGGCGTGCATGATGTCTACTGGCTGCTGATCGGCCACTTCCCGCAGATCCTGCTGGCGACCTCTGTCTGCGGCTGGGTCGGTGCGTACGTGTTCCTGGCCCGGCGCCGGGCGCCTCAGCTCTGGTTCCACGAACTGGCCTCCGGGGTGCGGACCGTGGCATCGCCGCGCGCCCGCTCCAGCTCCAGCTCCAGCACCAGCACCAGCACCAGCACCAGCACCAGCACCAGCACGGAACACCCGGCCCGCCCGCAGGTCACTGAACCGGACGACACCACCGGCCGGCCGGACGCCGTTGACGTCCGTGCGCTCGCACGACGGCAGGGTTGACGACGAGGTCGGGCCCCGGGCGGCCTTCGGCCGCCGGGGACCGGAACGGGCCGTGAGCGAGGGCATTCGGCCGTGTCCAGGTAGTCCGTGACGGCCCCGTGAGGGTGTCAGACCTGGCCGTAGCCGCCGTCGACCTGGTAGTCGGCGCCGTTGACGTGGGAGGCCGCGTCCGAGGCGACGAAGGCGATGACGGCGGCGACCTCTTCCGCGGTGCCGGCTCGGGTCATCGGGGTCCCGGTGCCCATCGTGGCGATGAGCGCCTCGCGTTCCCCGGCGGTGGCGGCCAGCTGTGCGATACCGGGGGTGTCCGTCGGGCCCGGGCTCACCACGTTCACCCGGATCCCGCGTGGGGTCAGCTCCAGGGCCCAGGTACGGGCGAGGGCGCGGACCCCGGCCTTGGAGGCCGCGTAGAGACTCCGCCCGCGCGACGCCTTGTGCGCGGCCATCGAGCCGGTGAGGACGATGACGCCACCGTCCACCAGCAGCGGCAGCGCCTTCTGGACGGTCATGATCGTGCCGGTGATATTGACGTCCAAGACCGTCCTGATGACGTCCTCGGTGATGGTCCCCAGCGGTGCGGTCGCGATCGCCGCCGCGTTGACGACCAGTACGTCCAGCCGGCCGCTGCGCCGTTCCACCTGCGCGAAGAGCCGGTCGAGGTCGTCGGCCGAGCGCGAGTCGGCCCGCACCCCGACGACATCACCTGGTAGGTCCGCGGCCGCCGCCGTCAGGGCGTCCTGGTCCCGTCCCGTGATGTAGACGGTGCCGCCCCCTTCGGCGATCTTCCGTGCGGTGACGTGCCCGATACCGGCACTCCCGCCCGTCACGACCGCGACCTTGTTGTGAAACGCGTTGCTCATGGAACTCGTCGTCCGTTCATCTGGGCAGCCGTTCCGAAGGGAACGTCCTGGGGAACACAGGCGGTACGAGCCTGAGCCTGTGCGGACACCGGTGCCAGAAGCCCGCTGATGCTGGTACTGGCAGCACCAGGCCGACGCCTCCCGGCTCTGGCACAGTGGGGACCTGTGCCGACGACCACGAACCGGACCGAACTGCGGGAGTTCCTGCGCTCACGACGCGCGCGGGTCTCGCCCGAGGACGTCGGCATCCTCCCGGGAGTTCGGCGGCGCACCCCCGGACTGCGCCGCGAGGAGGTCGCCCAGCTGGCCGGTGTCGGCATCACCTGGTACACGTGGCTGGAGCAGGGGCGGCCGATCAACGTCAGCTCCCAGGTGCTCGACGCGGTGGCCCGCACGCTGTTTCTGGATGCCGCCGAGCGCGACCACCTCTACCGTCTGGCCGAGGTCCCCCAGCCTCCGGTCACCCGCGGTCCGCCGTCCGCGCTCCCCGGCCACCTCGACACCGTCCTGGGAGCCCTGGACCCGTTGCCCGCCATGCTGGTCGACGCCCGCACCGACGTGCTGCGCTGGAACCGCGCTTACGCGGCCCTGCACCCCGCTCTGGTCAGTGCTCCGCCGGGCAGGCGCAACACCCTCTGGCACCTCTTCGCGGAACCGGAGGGGCAGCACCGCATCGTCAACCGCGACGAGCAGGCGCCCGAGGCCGTGGCAGGGTTCCGCTATCGCTACAGCCAGAACGCGGGCGACCCGCAATGGCAGGACTTCGTCGCCCGTCTGTGCACCGCCAGCCCGCTGTTCTCCCGGCTCTGGGCCACTCACGACGTCGCTCCACCGCACCTGTGCGACAAGCGCTACGACATCACAGGGATCGGCGAAGTGAGCCTGCGTGCCACCGGCATGGAACTGACCGACCACCCCGGCGTCCGCCTCGTCGTCCAGACCCCCACCGACCGGCGCAGCCGCGAGAACATCGACCGCCTGCTACGGGACAGCCCTTAGGCCGGGCGACGCACCTGTGACCGCCTAGACCACGGTCGACGAACCGCGGGCGCCGGTCCAGGTGTCGAGCGCGGTGGCGCACGCGCTGCGGCGGGCGTCGGCGTCGGAGGCGCGGGTGGCGAAGGCGATGTGGCCGTCGGGGCGGATCAGGACCTGCCGCACTCCGGCGAAGGCGTCGGGCAGGTCCGGCGCGGTGGCGCTGAGCGTGGCGAACCCGTCGCGCGCGGCGGAGGGCGGCCACGGTGTGGCGTCGTCCCCGGTGAGGTCGAGCAGGAGGAACCGGCCGTCGGTGAGGTGGTCGAAGACGCGGGTCGCCTCGCCGTTCCGGCTCAGGCCGAGGTCGGGCATGCGCTGTCCGGTCAGGGGGTCGCTGCCTTCCGGGGCGGGGTAGGCGGTGCTGAGCGCCGAGACGCGTCCGGCCAGAAGCCGGTTGACCTGTTCCAGGCCGAGCAGTTCGTCGACCAGGGAGCGCAGGGCGGTGGCGGGCCGCCGGTACTGCGGCACGAGGGCGAGTTCGGCCAGCAGGGTCTGCACCTCGGTGTTCTGCGTCACCGCCATACCCACCGGGCGGCGTTCGGCGTCGTAGCTGTCCAGCAGGGAGGCCGGGGCCGTGCCGCGTATGTCGGCGGCGAGCTTCCAGCCCAGGTTCATCGCGTCCTGCAGGCCGGTGTTCAGGCCCTGGCCCGCCGCGGGGAAGTGGATGTGCGCGGCGTCCCCGGCGATCAGCAGCCGCCCGTTGCGGTAACGCTCGGCCAGGCGCGTGGCGTTGCCGAAGCGGGAGAGCCAGCGGGGCTCGGCGATGGCGAGCTCGTCACCGCACAGCCGCCGCAGTGAAGCCTTGAACTCCTCCAGCGTGACCTCCTCGCGGGACGGGGTGCGCAGGCGCTCGGGGTCGATGTACACGAGCCGGGTCAGCCCGCCCTCCAGCGGGACGACCATGACGCCGGCGGCCCGTGCGGCCCGGAGCGCGGCGGGATCGGCGGTGACGGTGGCGAAGTCGCCGAGGACGCCGGTGAGGGTCTCGTCGGTGCCGGGGAAGCCGATTCCGGCGGCCCGGCGCACCACACTGCGGGCGCCGTCGCAGCCCACGGCGAACCGTGCCCGTACGGCGGTCCGCCGCCCGTTGCCGTCGCGGAGCTCCAGCGACACCCCGTCGGCATCCTGGGTCAGGTCCGCGACCTCGCAGTCGCGGTCGATGACCACCCCGAGCCGGCGGGCCCGCTCTTCCAGCAGGGCCTCGGTGCGGGCCTGCGGCAGGAACAGGGTGTAGCCGTGGCGGCTGTCCAGCGCGCTGAAGTCGAGTGGGGTGTCCAGGCCGGCGAAGTGCCAGCCCGGCAGCGTCCGGCTCTCGGCCAGGAACCGCGGGGCGAGGCCGCGCAGGTCCAGGATCTCGACGCTGCGGGGGTGCAGCGTCAGCGCCCGGGAGTTCCGGTTTGCCTCCTTGCGGCGCTCCACGATGCGGGTCCGCACACCGGCCAGGGCCAGCTCGCCGGCGAGCATCAGGCCGGTCGGCCCGGCTCCGACGATGATCACGTCCGTTTCCATCACACACTCCGCGGTTTCCATGACGCTCTGAATTAGTGAACGATGTTCACGTGAACATCGTTCACTATACTCGGGCGGCATGTCACCTGTGTCAAACGCACCCCGGGGCCGCCCCGCCCGCCTCACCCGCGCCGCCACGGTCGAATCCGCTCTGGAACTCCTGGACGAGGTGGGCATCGACGCGCTCACGATGCGGCGCCTGGCGGACCGGCTCGGCGTACAGGCGGGCGCGCTCTACCGCCACTTCGCCACCAAGCAGGATCTGCTCACCGCCATGGCCGACCAGATCCTCGGCACCGTCACCGCACCCGGCCCGGACGAGGTGTGGAGCGCCCAACTGCTGCATCTGGCCCGGTCGATGCGCCAGGCTCTGCTGGCACGCCGCGACGGCGCCCGGGTCTACGGCGGAACGCACTCAAGCGGCCCCCACACCCTGGCCCTGGCGGAGGCCACCGTGTCCGCCCTGCGCACGGCGGGCTTCGACGACGCCGACGCCGCCCGCGCCCTGTTCACCGTCACCAACTTCGTCCTGGGCAACACACTGGAGGAACAGGCGGCCCAGCCGGACGGCGCCGGCCGCCCCGCCGGTGCCGCGCTGGTACGGGACGCGGTGCTCCAGGGCGGCTTTCCGCACCTCAAAGCCGTGCTGCCCGAGCTGACCGGAGCCGACCTCGCTGACTACTTCGAGTTCGGCCTCAACGTGGTGGTCAGCGGGCTGCGCGCGACGCGCGAATGAGCATCCGTGATGCGGGCGGTGCGGCGTGACCGCGCAGACCTACCCCTGGGCGGTGGGGCGGACGACGATGTCACCCACATCGACACCGTCCGGCTGCTCGATGGCGAAGGCGATGGCGCGGGCCACCGCGTCCGGCGAAAGACCGATCTCCATCATCCTGTCGATCTGGTCCTTCACGGCCGGATCCATGCGCTCCGCGAAGTCCGTACGGACGACGCCGGGCGAGACGACGGTCACCCGCAGACTGTCACCGGCCTCCTGACGCAGGCCCTCGGAGATGGTGCGCACGGCGTTCTTCGTGCCGGCGTACACCGCCTGGAGCGGCACGATACGCAGTCCGGCGGTGGAAACGGTGTTGACGAAGTGCCCGAAGCCCTGCTCCCGGAAGACGGGAAGAGCCGCGGCGATCCCGTACAGGACCCCTTTGAGGTTCACGTCGATCATCTCCTCCCAGTCCTCGACGCGCAGGTCATCCAGACGGGAGATCAGACCGACCCCGGCATTGCTGACGAGGACGTCGAGCTTGCCGTATCGATCGCATGCCAGCTTGACGAGGCCGGAAAGGTCCTCGTGTCGCGTCACGTCCGTGCGGACCCAGGCGGCTTCACCGCCGGCCTTTTCGATGCGGGCGACCAGGGCCTCCAAACGCTCCGGACGGCGCGCCCCGAGGACGAGCTTCGCACCGCGCTCGGCGAGCAGGAGCGCGGTCGCCTCACCGATTCCGCTGCTGGCGCCCGTGATCGCTACGACTTTACCGTCGATTCCCGACATGATGGACAGCCCTTCCCATAGACGAGTGAGAGCGGCCGTGCCCTACAGTGAAAGTGGAGGCACCGCCACTTCATCCACACTAAGTGGCGGCTCCTCCACTTAGCAAACGGAGACAGGGAGAGTCATTGATGGCCCGGGACGCAGGACGCCCGCTGAGGGCTGACGCACAGCGGAACAGGGAGAAGATCCTGGCCGCCGCGGTGCGCGTGTTCACCGAGGAGGGACTGGATGCGCACTTCGAGCGCATCGCCAGAGAAGCGGGCGTGGGAACCGGCACTCTCTACCGCAACTTCCCGACCAGGGAAGCTCTGATCGAGGCGGCCTACCGCAACGAAGTGGCCCGGCTGTGCGAGGCCGTCCCCGGCCTCCTGGCGGCGATGTCGCCCCTTGAGGCCCTGCGAGCCTGGACTCGTCGCTTCATCGACTACGCCACCGCCAAACTCGGCATGGCCGACGCCCTGCGAGCCGTCGTGAACTCGGGAACCAATCCCTACGCCGACAGCCACGAGATGATCCAGGCCGCCCTCTCCTCCCTCATGGACGCCAATACCACTGCCGGAACGATCCGGTCCGACATCAGCCCGACCGACATGTTCGCCGCCCTCGCCGGTATCGCCCTCACCTCGGCCAAGCCCGAGCAGCGGGAGCAGGCCGAACGCCTCCTCGATCTCACTCTGGACGGACTGCGATCTGCGCCGTCGCGGCTCACCGAGAACTGACGGCGGATGCACGGACATCACCGAAGCCGCTGTTCAGCGGTCTGCTCCCGTACCGCTCGACCGGAGCCCACGGAGCGCGTCCTGCCCCGCCCGACCGGAGTCGGCCTCGCCGACTCCTTCGAGTTCGGCCGCAACGTGGTGGTCAGCGGGCTGCGCGCGACGCGCACTCCCTGACGGCGAATCACCATGTTGTAGGCTCTTCCGACTTGTCCGATGCCCATGCCGAACTCGCCCCATCTGCCAGTACTTCGGCCGACCCAGGGGGCGAGTGGGGACTCATCGCCATCGGCGCCGGGGGACACTGTCGAGAATCAGAGAGGGACACCCATGCCCATCAGGAGTGCGCGTCTGCCCAGCAGGAGTGCGCGTTACGGCCTCTCGGCCGCTGTGCTCGTCGCCGCGGGGCTGGCGCTGACCGCGTGCGGATCCGACGACTCGACCTCCGCCTCCGGACCCTCCGCCAGTGCGTCCGCCGCCACGAACTCCGCACCGTCAAGCACCGCTTCGTCCAGCACCGCACCGGCCGACAACGGCGGCCAGGGCTCCACCGATGATGCGGCGCCTTCGGCCTCCGCGGACGCGTCCACGACGCAGGACGCGAAGCCGGGGAGGTCGAAGGGCAGCCGGAGCGCCCAGCGGGACTGCGGGCCCGACCAGCGGGGCCTGGAGGTGATCGTGCCGGGTTCGGACACCCCCACCAGCTGCGACACGGCCCGCGCGGTCGCCAACGCCTACGGAAAGGCCGACGGCGCCGGCGGCAAGTCCGCGGTCACGGTCACCGTTGCCGGCGCGGCATGGCTGTGCAAGGAGGAGCAGGGCGGCATCGACCCCTACCTGGCCTGCACCAACACCGCCAACAAGGCGCAGAAGGTCCAGATGAGCTCCTGAAGGTCGCGGCGCTGCGTGCGGACCGGCGGCCGGCAGGACGTTCCGGCGGGAATCGCCCCCTCACCGGAGCGCCAGTACGGGTGGACTCCGCACCACGCCGGAGTGTCGGGGTCCGGCACCTCCCGGATTCATAGCATGATCCGACTCTCATTCCGGGGTTCTGGTCATGAGGTGAACTGGATGGGCAGGGCAGACACGTGTCGTTGACCCGCCGGGCTGTACTCACCGCCCTGGCGTCCGCCGGACTGGCGGGCTGCGACGCCCGGCCGGGCCCGCCGCGAGCGTCCCTGTCCCGCCGTACCACCCCGTCGGACATCGAACCGCCCAGCCGCACACCGCACTCCGGCCGCCGGACCACCCCCATGGCAGCGGGCCCGGCCCTCACCCGCTCCGCCGCGGTCGCCCGGTACGGCTCGGACTCCCCGACGAGCTGGGGCTTCGACGCACCGGGCGTCCTGACCGCACTGCCCCGGCCCCAGCGGGCCATCGCGCTGACCTTCGACGCATGCGGGGGCCCCGGAGGCAGCGACTACGACCAGGACCTGATCGGCTTCCTCCGGTCGAGGAAAGTACCGGCGACACTCTTCATCAACTCACGCTGGATCGAGGCCCATCCGGCGGTCTTCCGCACCCTGGCCACCGACCCGCTCTTCGAGATCGCCAACCACGGAACCCGGCACCGCCCGCTCTCGGTCTCCGGCCGCTCGGCGTACGGCATCCCCGGCACACGCGACGCGGGCGAGGTCTACGACGAGGTCTCCGGCAACCACACCGAACTCACCCGGCTGCTCGGCCGCCCGCCCCGCTTCTTCCGCTCCGGGACGGCGTACTACGACGACATCGCGACCCGCATCGTGGGCGCCATCGGTGAACGCCCGGTGAGCTTCACGGTCAACGGCGACGGCGGCGCCACCTTCACCCCGGAACAGGTCCGCACCGCCGTCGCGGCGGCCCGCCCGGGATCGATCGTGATCGGCCACATGAACCATCCGACGGGCGGCACCGCCGAGGGAATCGCCGCAGCGGTCCCCCAACTCCTCGCGTCCGGGCACCGGTTCGTCCGGCTCTCGGACGGGTGACCGGGCGACCGGTCAGAGCTGCCCCGCGACCTCCGTCGCCCAGTACGTGAGGATCATGTTCGCGCCCGCCCGCTTGATACCGGTCAGGGTCTCCAGGATCGCCCTCTCCCGGTCGATCCAGCCCTTCTCCGCGGCCGCCTCGACCATGGAGTACTCACCGCTGATCTGGTACGCGGCCACCGGAACCGACACCGAATCGGCGACCTTCGCGAGGATGTCCAGATACGGTCCGGCCGGCTTGACCATCACCATGTCGGCGCCCTCGGCGAGGTCCAGTTCCAGCTCGCGCAGCGACTCGCGGGCGTTCGCCGGGTCCTGCTGGTACGTCTTGCGGTCGCCCCGCAGCGAGGAGCCGACGGCCTCGCGGAACGGGCCGTAGAAGGCGGACGAGTACTTCACCGTGTAGGCGAGGATCGACACGTCCTCCTTGTCGATCGTGTCCAGCGCGTCCCGGATCACGCCGACCTGGCCGTCCATCATGCCGCTGGGGGCCACCACATGGGCGCCCGCATCGGCCTGGACCTGCGCCATCTCCGCGTACCGCTCCAGCGTGGCGTCGTTGTCGACCCGGCCCGACTCGTCCAGGACCCCGCAGTGGCCGTGGTCGGTGGTCTCGTCGAGGCAGAGGTCCGACATGATCACCAGGTCGTCGCCGACCTCGGCGCGCACATCGCGCAGGGCCACCTGGAGAATGCCCTCCGGGTCGGTGCCCGCCGTGCCGATGGCGTCCTTCTTGGCGTCCTCCGGAACACCGAAGAGCATGATCCCGGCGACCCCCGCGGACACGGCGTCGACGGCCGCCTTCCGCAGAGTGTCACGGGTGTGCTGGACCACGCCCGGCATCGCCGTGATCGGCACCGGCTCGCTGATCCCCTCCCGCACGAAGGCGGGCAGGATCAGATCGGCCGGGTGCAGCTGCGTCTCGGCCACCATGCGGCGCATCGCCGGGGTGGTGCGCAGCCGCCGCGGACGGGCGCCCGGGAAAGATCCGTACACAGTCATCCTCAGTTACCTCTTCGAACTCTGCGAACTCTGCGAGCCGTTCGGGCTCTTCGGCCCCATCGGCCCTTCGAACTCCTCGGCCGACCGCTCAGTGCTCAGGTGGTACGACGCCTGCGGCCACCGGGACGGCGCTCGCTGGGACGGGTGACCGCCTCGCCCGCCTCCCTGGCGGTCTCGCGGCGCTGCGCACCGAACTCGGCGAGCGCCTCGGCGAGTCTGTGCACCGAGGGCTCCGGCGAGAGTACGTCCACCCGCAGCCCGTGCTCCTCGGCCGTCTTGGCCGTGGCGGGGCCGATACAGGCGATGACCGTCACATTGTGCGGCTTGCCCGCGATACCGACCAGGTTGCGGACCGTACTCGAAGAGGTGAAGAGGACCGCGTCGAAGCCGCCGCCCTTGATCGCCTCACGGGTATCGGCCGGCGGCGGCGACGCGCGCACCGTGCGGTAGGCGGTGACGTCGTCGACCTCCCAGCCCAGCTCGATCAGCCCGGCCACCAGGGTCTCGGTGGCGATGTCGGCGCGCGGCAGGAAGACCCGGTCGATCGGGTCGAAGACCGGGTCGTAGGGCGGCCAGTCCTCAAGGAGACCGGCGGCCGACTGCTCCCCGCTCGGTACGAGATCGGGCTTGACGCCGAACTCGACCAGCGAGGCCGCGGTCTGCTCGCCCACGGCGGCGACCTTGATCCCCGCGAAGGCACGGGCGTCGAGCCCGTACTCCTCGAACTTCTCCCGGACCGCCTTGACGGCGTTGACGCTGGTGAAGGCGATCCACTCGTAGCGCCCGGTGACCAGGCCCTTGACCGCGCGCTCCATCTGCTGCGGGGTGCGCGGCGGTTCGACGGCGATGGTGGGGACCTCGTGCGGCACGGCGCCGTAGGAACGGAGCTGGTCGGAGAGCGAGGCCGCCTGCTCCTTCGTACGCGGAACGAGCACCCGCCACCCGAAGAGCGGCTTCGACTCGAACCACGACAACTGGTCGCGCCGGGCGGCCGAGCTGCGCTCGCCGACCACGGCTATGACCGGCTGGTGGCCTTCCGGCGACGGCAGCACCTTGGCCTGCTTCAGCACCTGGGCGACCGTGCCGAGCGTCGCGGACCAGGTGCGCTGGCGGGTGGTCGTACCGGCGACGGTGACGGACATCGGGGTGTCCGGCTTGCGGCCCGCCGCTACCAGTTCACCGGCGGCGGCGCCGACCGAGTCGAGCGTCGTGGAGACCACCGCGGTCGCGTCGCTGGCGCCGATCTCGCTCCAGCAGCGGTCGGATGCCGTACGGGCGTCGACGAAGCGGACATCGGTCCCCTCCGCGTCCCGCAGCGGCACACCGGCGTACGCGGAGACGCCCACGGCGGTCGAGACGCCCGGAACGACCTCGAACGGGATGCCCGCCGAGGCGCAGGCGAGCATCTCCTCGCCGGAGTTGCCGTCGAGCCCGGGGTCCCCGGTGACGGCACGGACGACCCGCCTGCCGCCCCGCGCGGCCTCCATGACAAGATTGCCCGCATCTCGGATGGCCGGGATCCCGGCGGCTGTTGACGCTTCGTCAACAACCGTCAGCTGAGGCGTGCTTACGGTCGCCCGCGCATGGCTGCGTACGACATCGAGCACCTGTGGCTCGGCGATCAGTACGTCCGCACTCGCGAGCGCTTCGACGGCGCGCAGGGTGAGGAGTCCCGGGTCCCCGGGTCCGGCACCGAGGAAGGTGACGTGCCCGTGGGCGGGAAGGGCGGCTGGCAGGTTCGAGGTGGGGTTCATCGTGCTCGCTCCCCCATAAGACCGGCCGCACCCTTGGCCAGCATCTCGGACGCGAGTTCGCGCCCGAGCGCCTCGTTGCCTTCGTGCGACGTGGGTACGGGACCGGTGGTGGACAACTGCACCAGCTCGGAGCCGTCGGGCGAGCCGACGACACCGCGCAGGCGCATCTCGGTGACAACCTGCCCGTCGGCCAGGACGTCGGCCAGTGCGCCAACGGGCGCACTGCAACCGGCCTCCAGGGCGGCGAGCAGGGATCGCTCGGCGGTCACGGCGGCCCGGGTGAACGGGTCGTCGAGCTCCGCGAGCTGGGCGACGAGATCAGCGCGGGATGCCGCGCACTCGACCGCCAGGGCCCCCTGGCCGGGGGAAGGCAGAATGATGTCGACCGGCAGGTACTCGGTCACCTCGGCCGCCCTGCCCGCACGGTGCAGCCCGGCCGCGGCGAGAACCACCGCGTCCAGCTCCCCCTTGCGGACGAAGTCGATCCGGGTGTCGATGTTGCCGCGGATCGGCACGGTCTCGATGCGCATCCCGTGGTTGCGGGCGTACGCGTTGAGCTGCGCCGTCCTGCGCGCCGCGCCGGTACCGATCCGGGCGCCGTCCGGCAGCTGCTCGAAGGTCAGCCCGTCCCGCGCGATCAGCACGTCCCTGGGGTCCTCACGGACCGGGATCGCGGCCAGCACCAGGCCGTCCGGCTCGGCGGTCGGCAGATCCTTCAGCGAGTGCACGGCGAAGTCGACCTCGCCGCTCATCAGCGCATCACGCAGGGCGGTGACGAACACACCGGTCCCGCCGATCTGCGACAGATGCTCACGGGAGATGTCCCCGTACGTGGTGATCTCGACGAGTTCCACGGGGCGACCGGTGATCTGCCGCACCGCCTCGGCGATTTGTCCTGACTGCGCCATGGCGAGCTTGCTGCGCCTGGTCCCCAGCCTCAAGGCATCGGTCATGCCCGCCCTCGGTTCTTGACGTCTGTGTTGCTCAGGTCGGTCAGATCGGCCCTGCTGACGGCCGCGACCGTCAACGGGTCGAGGTCGAAGAGTTCCCGCAGCGCGTCCGCGTACCCGGCGCCGCCGGGCTCGCTCGCGAGCTGCTTGACCCGCACGGTGGGAGCGTGCAGGAGCTTGTCGACGACACGGCGCACGGTCTGCGAGATCTCCGCGCGCTCCTTGTCGTCCAGATCGGGGAGGCGTCCGTCGAGCCGGGCGATCTCACCGGCGACAACGCCCGCCGCCATGGTGCGCAGCGCCACGACGGTCGGAGTGATGTGGGCGGCCCGCTGGGCCGCGCCGAACGCGGCGACCTCGTCCGAGACGATGGTCCGTACGGCGTCGACATCGGCGGCCATCGGCGCGTCCGCCGACGCGTCGGCCAGCGACTCGATGTCGACCAGCCGCGCCCCGCTGATGCGGTGCACCGCGGCGTCGATGTCGCGGGGCATGGCCAGGTCGAGCAGGGCGAGCCGCGGCGGCACTCCGCTGTCGTCGTCGGCGGTGGCGGCGATGCGGCGTACGGGGCGGGGGGCATCGGCCGGTGCCGAGGCGGCCCAGGCACCGTGCTGCTCCAGCGCGTCCACCGCGCGGGCGGCGGCGGTGGCGGCCGTGGCGTCGGCGGGCACATCGGGGACCGGCTCGGGGACCAGGCCGAAGTCCGTGGCGTCGCCCGGCCCGGAACCCGTGCCGCCGACCGGCCGGGAGCCCGTCCCGGCGTCCGGCCCGGCGGTCGGCTCCGCGGGGGTGAACTCCTCACCCAGCGCACGGGCCACGGAATCCGCGGTCAGTACGAGACCGGTCGCCCCCGTACAGGAGACGACGAGGTCGGCGCGGGCCAGCTCCTGGTCGACGGCGTCCATCGGGACGGCCGCCGCACTCACCCCGGCGCCGCCGAGGATCTCCGCGAGCCGCTCCGCGCGCGCCTGCGTCCGGTTGGCGACGACGATCTCCCCGGCGCCCGCGCGGGCCAGCGTCGCGGCGGCCAGCGAGGACATCGAGCCCGCGCCGATCACCAGGGCGCGCTTGCCCCGGGCCCAGGCGGCCACATCGGGGCCGCCCGCGAGCTGTTCGAGGCCGAAGGTGACGACCGACTGCCCGGCCCGGTCGATCCCGGTCTCGCTGTGCGCACGCTTGCCGACCCGCAGGGCCTGCTGGAACAGATCGTTCAACAGCCGCCCTGCGGTGTGCAGTTCCTGGCCGAGCGCGAGGGCGTCCTTGATCTGGCCGAGGATCTGGCCCTCGCCCACGACCATCGAGTCCAGCCCGCACGCCACCGAGAAGAGGTGGTGGACGGCCCGGTCCTCGTAGTGCACATAGAGATAAGGAGTGAGCTCCTCCAGGCCGACACCGCAGTGCTGGGCGAGCAGCGTGGACAGCTCGGCGACGCCCGCGTGGAACTTGTCCACGTCGGCGTAGAGCTCGATGCGGTTGCAGGTGGCGAGCGCCGCGGCCTCCGCCGCTGGCTCGGCGGCCAGCGTGTCCTGCAACAGCTTGGCCTGCGCATCAGCGGAGAGCGCCGCCCGCTCCAGGACGCTGACGGGCGCGCTGCGGTGACTGACTCCGACGACCAGAAGACTCATGCCGGCATCACGGCGGGCATGTCCCCGTCGGGTCCCTTCCGGTCGGCGTGGGCGGTGCGGGCGCTGACGGTGTGCGCGGCGGCAGCGGCGGCGTGTGCGGCGCCGCGCACCGGGGGCGCGTCGGTGTCGGGGTCGGCGAGCATCCCCTCACCGGCCTTCCGCTGCTCGTGGAAGGCGAGGATCTGCAGCTCGATGGAGAGATCGACCTTGCGGACGTCGACGCCCTCCGGCACCGAGAGCACGGTGGGCGCGAAGTTCAGGATCGAGGTGACACCGGCGGCGACGAGCCGCTCGCAGACCGGCTGCGCGGCGCCCGCCGGTGTGGCGATGACACCGATGGAGACGCCGTTGTCCGAGATGATCTTCTCTAGGTCGTCGCTGTGCTGGACGGGGATCCCGGCCACCGGCTTCCCGGCCATGGCGGGGTCGGCGTCGATCAGCGCGGCGACCCGGAACCCGCGCGAGGCGAACCCGCCGTAGTTGGCGAGGGCGGCGCCGAGGTTACCGATACCGACGATCACGACCGGCCAGTCCTGGGTGAGACCCAGCTCACGCGAGATCTGGTATACGAGATATTCGACGTCGTAGCCGACACCCCGGGTCCCGTACGAGCCCAGATAGGAGAAGTCCTTGCGCAGCTTCGCGGAGTTGACCCCGGCGGCGGCCGCGAGCTCCTCGGACGAGACCGTGGGTACGGAGCGCTCCGAAAGGCCGGTGAGGGCCCGGAGGTACAACGGAAGTCGGGCGACGGTGGCCTCGGGGATTCCTCGGCTACGGGTCGCCGGTCGGTGAGTTCGGCCAGTTGCCACGGTGCTCCTGCCAGATGAGCGAGGCTGCAGGCGGCCACATGCAGCAGGACCGCCCCGTCGAATGCAGGCTATGTCTTTGTGAACGCGTGCACAAAGATAGTGTCCGTTTTGTCCGTGCAAAGTGACCGGGGTCACGCACTTCGGCGGCGCATTGACGGAACCGTGGGCCGATCCGATGCGTTGAGATCCCAAAGGGGGCAAAACCGCACACACTCCTCACGCCTACGCCCCCGAGACCGCTCAAATCGCCCACGATGGTAGCCGTATTTCGCACCCGGGGACTCCGCGCGGACCGGCCGGCCGCCCCGGCCCGCCCCTCCGCACGAACAGGTCCCGTACGTTCCCGTTCAGGAACGCAACGCGTGGCGGAGACGGTCGGGGTCGACCCGCCAGAAGGTGTGCTGCTCCCCGTCGACGAGGACAACCGGAATCTGCTCCCAGTACGCGTCATGGAGCGCGGCGTCCTGGGTGATGTCCTTCTCCTCCCACACCGCGCCGGTCTCCTCGCACACCGCGGAGACCACGGCGCGCGCATCGTCACAGAGATGGCACCCGGGCTTCCCGACCAGAGTGACGACCCGCTCGGCGGGATTTCCTTGACCGGCGCTGCGGCGGAACAGAGGACTCATGCCCCCATTCTCCGCCGTCCTCGTACTCCGCCGCCCACACCGCCCCGCCCCACCACCGGCAGACCCGGGACCGGAACCCGGGCGCATCCGCACCCCAGAGTTCACGCCACCGCATTCCGTCGGATGAGGAACGCCGCACCGAACTGGCTATGCTCGCACCATGGCCGCACTGGGATGGCTCACCCCCCGCAGGCGCTCGGCAACAGCACGCAGCGTGCTGGCAGGCGAGGCCGCAGCCGAAGCAGCCCGCAAGTCCTCGCAGGAGACGGCACAGGACGGGACCGGCACGTCCGCCGCATCCGCCGACTCCCCCGAAGAGGCCGCCCCGGAGCCCGAGTTCCCCGTCGCGGGCGACAGCCTGGCCGCCGCCTTCTTCGATCTCGACAACACCGTGATGCAGGGCGCCGCGATCTTCCACTTCGGCCGCGGCCTGTACAAGCGGAAGTTCTTCGAGCGCCGTGAGCTGGCCAGGTTCGCCTGGCAGCAGGCGTGGTTCCGGCTGGCCGGCGTCGAGGACCCCGAACATATGCAGGACGCCCGCGAGAGCGCCCTGTCCATCGTCAAGGGCCACCGCGTCTCCGAGCTGATGTCCATCGGCGAGGAGATCTACGACGAGTACATGGCCGACCGCATCTGGCCAGGCACCCGCGCCCTCGCCCAGGCCCACCTGGACGCGGGCCAGAAGGTCTGGCTGGTCACGGCCGCCCCCGTGGAGACCGCGACGATCATCGCCCGCCGCCTCGGCCTGACCGGGGCGCTCGGCACCGTGGCGGAGTCGATGGACGGCGTCTACACCGGCCGCCTCGTCGGCGAACCGCTGCACGGCCCCGCGAAGGCGGAGGCGGTACGCGCGCTCGCCGCCGCCGAGGGCCTCGACCTGACGCGCTGCGCCGCGTACAGCGACTCGCACAACGACATCCCGATGCTCTCGCTCGTCGGCCACCCGTACGCGATCAACCCCGACGCGAAGCTGGCCCGTTACGCCCGCGAGCGCGAGTGGCGGCTGCGGGACTACCGCACCGGCCGCAAGGCCGCCAGGGTCGGCATCCCGGCCGCGGCCGGGGTCGGCGCCCTGGCGGGCGGCACCGCGGCGGCCGTCGCCCTGCACCGCCGCCGCCACTGAGCCGTACGCGAATCTGAGCCGCACGCAGCTGGGCCGCACGCATATCCGGGCCGCACGCCACCCAGCCGTACCGCCGTACGCCACCGATCCGCACCGCCGCACGCCACCGAGCCGTACCGCTGGCCCGGTACCGGTGCTACCCGCGGGCGGGCAGCAGCCGCCCGGCCGCCTCGGCCACCAGTGCGTCAGCCGCCGCTGACCGCGGCGTCAACACGCCCGCACCCCCGCGCCACTCCGAAGAACGCGGGCGAATCGAACTTCTTACCCCGCTGCCCCCGCCGCCAGTCCGGTTGCGGCGACTCGCGCACAAGTGACCCCCCAACCAAACGGATCGTGGGGCTATCCGATCAATAAACGGTCACGAAGTGCTACTTGATCCGACGCGTAGACGTAACAGAAGCGACGTAATCGATGATTTGAGCAACTGGGTGTAGCACTGCCTGTACGAAGCGTTATTCTCCTCAGACGCATACCGGACCTCACTCGCCATCACGTCGAGTGAATCATCCAGCACTGCACGTGATGGAAGCTCTGCCTCTGGGAGTCCCGTGTACCCACACGTCGGGGTTGACGCCTCGGGCCTGGCTACGCTGCGCGCAACGGTCCTTGACCAGCTGCGCGGCTTTGTCCCCACCGCGTACGCCGCCCCCGCATTCGCCACTGCCGCGCCCGCCGGCAACTGTTACGCCCTCGCCGAGGCCGGTGCGGCCGTCGGCAGACGCAGCCGTGGCGGCACCGGCACGTCCACCGCCCGTCGGCCTGCGGCCGACAGCGACAGCGCACGCATGATGGACCTCGTCGAACGCGCTCAGGCCGGCGAGGCCGACGCCTTCGGGCGCCTCTACGACCAGTACAGCGACACGGTCTACCGCTACATCTACTACCGCGTCGGCGGGAAGGCGACGGCGGAGGATCTCACCAGTGAGACCTTCCTGCGCGCTCTGCGCCGGATCTCCACCTTCACCTGGCAGGGACGCGACTTCGGCGCCTGGCTGGTCACCATCGCCCGGAACCTGGTCGCCGACCACTTCAAGTCGAGCCGTTTCCGGCTCGAAGTGACCACAGGCGAAATGCTCGACGCCAACGAGGTCGAGCGCAGCCCGGAGGACTCCGTCCTGGAGTCCCTCTCCAACGCCGCCCTGCTCGAAGCCGTGCGGAAGCTCAACCCACAGCAGCAGGAGTGTGTGACCCTGCGCTTCCTGCAAGGACTCTCCGTCGCCGAGACGGCACGGGCCATGGGCAAGAACGAGGGCGCCATCAAGACGCTCCAGTACCGTGCCGTGCGGACGCTGGCACGGCTCCTCCCCGATGACGCACGCTGATCGAAGATGACCCGTACTGATCACAACTCACCGTCAGTCATGGCCTCATGACACTGCGGTCCGATCATCCTTCGTCCGTAACCCAAGTGCTGTGCGGCTCGTTGTGTGGGGTGCAGGCTCCCTGTGGTCAAGCCACGCCCGCAGGTTCTCACCCGATCGAGTGGAAACACTCAAGGTGGGCAACCCTCCGGACCCCGAGGGGAGTCGATCGTCATGACGAGAGGAGGTGCCGCCAGTGATCGGACAAGTTTCGGCACACCGGCGGGCGAACGCCTTCGCCCAGGCCCTGGAGGAGCAGACACTCCAGGGCTCGGCGGCCGACCAGCCCGAAGCTCCCACCGACCCAGGCGCACCAGGGCAGTTGCTGACCCTGGTGGCCGGGCTCGAAGAGCTACCCAAACCGCAGCTGGATCCTGAGGTCAAAGTGGTGCAACGAGCCCAGCTCGTGGCCGCCATGGAGACGATGCTCGCGGGGGGAGGTGTGTCAGAGGGCCCTCAGGTGCCCGAACAGCGGACCGGCCGAGGCGCCCACCGGGCGTCCCCGCTCCGGAAATTGCGCCCCCGCTCCCGCTGGTCGAAGGGCCTCGCTGCGGGCGGACTCACCGTCGGCGTCGCGGCCGGAGCCTTCAGCGGCGTCGCGGCTGCCAGCTCCGACGCCCTCCCCGGTGATTCGCTGTACGGGCTGAAGCGCGGCATGGAAGATCTCAAACTGGGGATGGCGAACGACGACGCCGCCCGTGGCGAGATCTTCCTCGACCAGGCTTCCACCCGTCTCCAGGAGGCACGCCGCCTCATGGAGCGCGACCGGGCGGGCCGGCTCGACCACGAGCAACTGGGCGAAGTGAGACGCGCGCTGAACGGCATGAACCACGACGCCGGAGAAGGCCACCGGCTGCTGCACGAGGCGTACGCGAGGAACGGGGCGCTCGGCCCGATCCAGACCCTCTCCTCGTTCTCCCGCTCGCACCGGGAGGCCTGGAGCAAACTCCGGGGCCGGCTGCCCGTCCAGCTCCACGACGTGGGAAACCAGGTGAACTCGGTCTTCGACGCCATAGACCAGGAGGTCGCCCCGCTCCAGTCGCAGCTGCCGCGCACCCCCGGCACCCCCGCCCACACCCCCGGGCACACGGACACCTCAAGGCCGGGCACCCCCGGGACCGACCGTCCCGGCCCCACATCGGCCGCCCCCGAGCACCACAGCAAGGACAGCGCCCGGCCGCATCCGTCCGGCTCCGAGACCGGCACCTCGGACCAGGGCCTCATCGGCGGCAGCACCGGCGGTCTCCTCGACCCGCCGAAGAGCGGCAGCGGCTCGTCCTCCTCGTCGGAAGGCACGGGCAAGTCCGGCGAAGGCAGCAAGCCCGCACCGGACGTCACCCTTCCCCCGCTGCTCCCCGGCCTGCTCCCGGGCCTCGGCATCAACAGCGAGGACGCGGAGTAGGCGAGGACGCGGAAGAGGCGGAGCACTCCGTATGTACGAAGGTGCCGGGCCCGGCGGATCACGGGCCCGGCACCTTCGTCAGCGGACCGGCCCTCATTCGTCAGCGGACCGCCCCTCAGAAGAAGACCGACCGCCGCTGCACCAGCAGCTTGTACAGCGTGTGCTGGATCTGTTCCCGCACCTGATCGGTCAGGTTGAACATCAGCATCGGATCCTCGGCGGCCTCGGCCGGAAACCCGTCCGTCGCGATCGGCTCACCGAACTGGATGGTCCACTTCGTCGGCAGCGGCACCAGGCCCAGCGGCCCCAGCCACGGGAACGTCGGCGTGACCGGGAAATACGGGAAGCCCAGCAGCCGCGCCAGCGTCTTCGCGTTACCGATCATCGGGTAGATCTCCTCCGCCCCGACGATCGAGCACGGCACGATCGGCACCCCGGCCCGCAGCGCGGTCGACACAAAGCCGCCCCGCCCGAACCGCTGGAGCTTGTACCGGTCGGAGAACGGCTTCCCGATCCCCTTGAACCCCTCGGGCATCACCCCGACGACCTCACCGCGCTGGAGCAGCCGCTCCGCGTCCTCCGCGCACGCCAGCGTGTGCCCGGCCTTCCTGGCCAGCTCGTTGACGACCGGCAGCATGAAGACCAGATCCGCCGCGAGCAGCCGCAGATGGCGCTCCGCCGGATGGTGGTCGTGCACGGCGACCTGGAGCATCAGACCGTCGAGCGGCAGCGTCCCCGAGTGGTTGGCGACGACGAGCGCCCCGCCGTCCGACGGGATGTTCTCGACGCCCTTCACCTCGACCCGGAAGTACTTCTCGTACAGCGGCCGTACCGCCGACATCAGCACCTGGTCGGTGAGTTCCTTGTCGTACCCGAACTCGTCGACGTCGTACTCGCCGGTGATCCGCCGCCGCAGGAAGGCCAGCCCGCCCGCGATCCGCCGGTCCCAGTCGCCCCCGGCGGCCGACGACGCCCGCTCCGCCTGACCGTGCACGGGCGCCACCGGATCCGACGGCTCAGCCTGCCCGTCCGGCCCGTCCGTCCCCGGACCCGTCTGCTGCTCCGGTACGGGCGCGAGCGGCCCGGTGGCGGCCCTGCCCCGCGTCCCGGACCGCTTGGCGGGCTTGCCGCTCCTGTTCCGCCTCGCCCTCGGCTCGTCGCCGAAGGGGATGACCTTGGCATCGGCCATGTCAGATGCGCTCCTTGCTGACGGAGTGGGCGGGGGTCACGGGCCGGCCTGCACCGGCGGCGGTGGGCCCGGCAGGCCCGACGGATTCGGCGAAGGCGGCGACCCGGTCGACCGCCCGCGCCAGCGCCCGGGGCGGCAGCAGGCCGTCGCCGCGGCTGAGCGCGAAGTCCTCGAAGGTCTCGGCCGTCGAGTATCTCGGTTCAAAGCCGAGTGTCTCGCGCATCTGCGCCGTGCTGACGACCCGGCCATGGGTGAGCAGCCTGATCTGCTCCGGTGAGAAGTCGGTCACTCCGACGGTCCGCAGCGCGGAGCCGACCCAGTTCACGGCGGGCAGCAGCACCGGGACGGTCGGCCGGCCGAGCCGCCGCGAGCACTGCGAGAGCAGCAGCACCCCGTCGCCCGCGATATTGAAGGTGCCGCTGTTGAGGGTCCCGCGCGGCGGTTCGCCGAGCGCCAGGCGGAGTACGTCGATGACGTCGTCCTCGTGGACGAACTGGAGCCGCGGGTCGTAACCGAAGACGGTGGGCAGCACCGGCAGCGACAGATACTCGGCCAGCGGATACTCCGTGCTCGGCCCCAGGATGTTCGCGAAGCGCAGCACGCAGACCGCCACATCGGGCCTGCGCCGGGCGAAGCCCCGTACATAGCCCTCGACCTCGACCGCGTCCTTCGCGAAGCCGCCGCTGGGCAGCGACTTGGGGGGCGTCGTCTCGGTGAAGACGGCCGGGTCGCGCGGCGCCGATCCGTACACATTGGTGCTGGACTTGACCACCAGGCGCTGCACGCTCGGCGACTTCTGGCAGGCGCCGAGCAGCTGCATGGTGCCGATGACGTTGTTCTCCTTGACCGCCGTCCGGCCGCCGCTGCCCAGCGGGGTGCCCGTGACATCCATATGGACGACCGTGTCGACGTCGTACTCGGCGAGTACCCGGGCGATGGCGGGCTGGCGGATGTCCGCCCGTACGAAGACGGCGTCACCGAGGCCGTCCGCCGGCTCCGCGATGTCCACCGCGATCACCCGGTCCACCTCGGCGTCGCGCTGTATGCGGCGCACGAGCCGGCCTCCGAGCTGCCGGGCCACTCCGGTGACGAGCACGACCTTGCCCAAGATCAGCGCCTTCCCATTCGGACTCCCGTACGGGCCACGGTAGCGGCTCGTTGTCGCGCGGTACCGGTGATGCGCTCCGTGAAGTCATCGGAAATCTACCCGCAGGAACGCGCCGAGGCCCTCCCACCATGCTGGCGGGAGGGCCTCGGAACCACGTACAGCTGTCGCTTACTTCTTGTTGCGACGCTGAACGCGGGTGCGCTTGAGCAGCTTGCGGTGCTTCTTCTTGGCCATCCGCTTACGCCGCTTCTTGATAACAGAGCCCACGACTACCCTCGCTCACTTCTCTTCACTCGGTGCGGGGCGTCTGGGCCCACACGACCTACGTCGGCCTAGCCTACCTGCCGCCGAGTGAGGGACGTAATCCGAGGGGAACCCCGGGCTCCGACCCGACCCAGCTAGGCGGTCTGGACCCCCACGAAGGACTCGCGGAGGTACGCGTGCACTGCTTGCTCCGGCACCCGGAAGGACCTGCCCACCCGGATCGCCGGCAGATGACCACTGTGCACCAGCCGGTACACGGTCATCTTGGACACTCGCATCACCGAGGCGACTTCCGCCACGGTCAGGAACCTGACCTCGTCGAGAGGCCTCTCACTCCCAGCAGCCATGACCCACCTGAACCTTCCGCACCCGACGGGGCACCGGCTTCCCCTTCCGGTGACTCTTCGTCGTGGCGCGCTCACTCACCAGACTAGGTGCGGGTGATACGAGTGGGGAAGAGGAGCAACACCCCCTTCCCTACTGGGATATCAGCGCACGATCAATGACATAACGGGTGAGCGGCCGATAGTGGTCCGGCCGCACCGCATCGTCGAGCGGAACGGCCACCGAGACCCGGCCCTCGGCCTCACCGACGAAGAGCGCGGGGTCGTCGGTGTCCGCCAGCCCGATGGCCTCGACCCCCAGCTGACCTGCCCCGCAGACCCATCCGTGGTCACCGACGACCAGCCCGGGAAGCCCGTACGAACCCCCCGCCGCGGCCTCCAGCGCGACCCGGACGGGAAGCGGTGAATGGGTGTGTGCGCCGGGCTCACTCCCCGCCGTCCGCACGCCGGGTTCGCGCATCAGCGCGACTCCCCGTACGTACTCCAGGAGGTGCGTACGTACGCCGAACCGGGTCGTTATGTCGACACTGCGGCCCTGCGCGGGGGTGAGGACAGTACATCCGGCCGCCGACAAGGCGTCTGCCAGCCCGGCGTAGAACCCGAGCAGCCGATGCGGATGCCCGGTCCCGAACAGCACACCGGCCCCACGCGCCACAGCCTCCCGGAGCCGCCCGGCGAACGCGTCGAGCGCGGCCACCGTCCGCTCCGGATCGATGACATCGGGTCCCGACACATGCCCCGGATCACCGGACACCCCGCACCGCTCGGCCATCAGCCCCAGCAACTCCCGCTCCCCCCAGGCCCGTTCGGGATGGAGCCCGAGGGTGGCCCGCGGATCACGCGCCGCGAAGAGCCGATAACTGCGCAGACTCACCTCACGGGAGGTACTCACGGCCCCGGCCAGCCCGGCCGCCAACAGATGCGCACGGAGTGCGCCGGTGGTCAACACCCTGCCGATGGTGCCGCAATGCCCGCCGGGGCGGGCGGGAACGACGGATATGCACCACAGTTGGCGTAACCCACGCGCCGGCAGCTCTCAGGCCGTCCCAGAACTCCAGAGCCGGTCCGGCGATTGAGGACACCACCCCGAGCCATCAGGCACCACAGGCACCCTCTCGAGCCCGTCCGGCGATTGAGGACAACCCGGGCCGCCCAGTACCGCAGACCCCACCACCAAGCCCGTCCGGCGATTGAGGACACGGGGGTCCGGGGGCTTACCCCCCCCCGGTTTCGGGAAGGGGCGGGGAGGGGAAAGCCCGCCGCAGGCGCCCACCCACACCGCGCGCCCGCCCACACCGCACCACCGCCCCACCAGGCGCCCCCCCTAAGCCAACAACCCCCGCAAGGGAAACGCCGCCCGCCGAGTAGCAAGCACAGCCTGATCAAGCCGATCCGCAGGGTCGTACCCCTCGTCCCACGACCGCCACTTCACCGGCCACCGCCCATCCGTCATCCGCGCGGGCCCCACCCCCCGGGTCCGCGCGTACACCTCGTCCCGCCAGGAAGCCGGAATGACCGACTCGGGCTCGATCTCGGCATGCCCGGCGATCCCCACCAGATGCGTCCACGACCGCGGTACGACGTCGGCCACGGCGTAACCACCCCCGCCGAGCGCCACCCACCGCCCCCCGTCCGCGTACGTGTGCGCCAGCTCGTGGCAGGCGGCCTGCACAGCCCGCTGCGCGTCCAGCGAGACCGCCAGATGCGCCAGCGGGTCCTCGAAGTGCGTGTCGGCCCCGTGCTGCGACACCAGCACCTGCGGCCGGAAGTCGGCGAGCAGCTCGGGGACCACGGCGTGGAACGCCCGCAGCCACCCGGCGTCCCCCGTCCCGGCCGGCAGCGGCAGGTTCACCGCCGAGCCCTCCCCCGCGCCCTCGCCCGTCTCGGTCGGGAAACCCGTACCGGGAAAGAGCGTCCGGGGATGCTCGTGCAGCGAGACCGTCAGCACCCGCGGATCGTCCCGGAACGCCTCCTGCACACCGTCCCCGTGGTGCACGTCCACATCGACGTACGCGACCCGCTCCGCCCCCAGTTCGAGCAGCCGGGCGACGGCCAGAGCCGCGTCGTTGTAGATGCAGAACCCGGAGGCCGCCCCCGGCATCGCGTGGTGCAGCCCGCCCGTGAAGTTCACCGCGTGGTCCGTGTCACCGCGCCACACCGCCTCCGCCGCACCGACCGACTGCCCGGCGATCAGCGCGGAGACCTCGTGCATCCCGGCGAAGGCCGGATCGTCCGGTGTACCGAGACCGTACGAGACGTCCGCCGCCGCCGGATCGGCCGAAGCCGCCCGTACGGCGTCCAGATAGTCCGCCCGGTGCACCAGCCGCAGGGTCGAGTCCCCGGCCGGCCGGGCGGCGACGACATCGACCGCGCGGTCCAGTCCGTACGCCCGGACCAGCCCCATGGTCAGTGCGAGCCGCACCGGATCCATCGGGTGGCCGGGCCCGAAGTCATACCTCGTTACTGCTTCGTCCCACATCAACAGTCCGCGGCCGCTCATGCCGCACACCGTATCGGGCATCGCCGTGGCCGAACGAGCGGGCGTACCCGAGGGTCGCCAGCACCAGGACCATCGGGATGAGCATCGCGCCCCGGTAGTTCCACGCGTCCCCGATCGCCCCGACCAGCGGCGAGCCGACCAGGAATCCCACGTAGTTGAAGATGTTGAGCCGCGCGATGGCCGCGTCCGACGCCTGCGGGAACAGCCGCCCGGCGGCGGCGAAGGTCTGCGGCACGATCACACAGAGCCCGAAGCCCAGCAGCGTGAACCCGAGCATCCCCACCCAGGGCCCGGTCGCCGCAGCCACCACCCCGAACCCGAGAGCGGCGACGACCGACCCGAACCGCACCACGGCCACCGCACCGAAGCGCCGCACCCCGAAGTCCCCCACGGCCCTGCCCAGCAGCGTGGTGACCATATAGACGTTGTACGGGACGGTGGAGAGCTGCTCGGAGCTGCCCAGGACGTCCTGCAGATACTTGGCGCTCCAGTTGGAGACGGTCGAGTCACCGATGTAGGCGAAGGCCATCACCAGACACAGCGGCAGCAACATCCGGAACACAACAGAACCACCGGCCCCGCCGGCCTCACCGACCCCACCGGCCTCAGCAACCACCTCGGCACCTGCAAGGGCACCCGCACCCCCATCCGTCCCCGCGGCCGCCCCATCCGCCTCCCGGGCGTCCGCGTACCACCGGCTCGCCACCAGGCACGCGGGCAGCGCGATCACGACCACCGGCCAGTACGAGGTGAGCAGCGACAGATGCCAGTGCGCCCCGGCCCAGGCCAGCGAGGCCCCGGCGATCCCACCGAGGCTGTACGCGGCGTGGAACCCGAGCATGATGCTGCGCCCGTAAGCCCGCTGGAGACTCACCCCCAGCATGTTCATCGAGGCGTCCAGCGCACCCACCGCGAGCCCGAACACCCCGAGCGAGACAGCCGCCTGCCAGAGCTGGGTACCGGCCGCGGCACCGAGGAGGGCCAGCAGCACCACGGGCTGCGCCCAGCGCAGCACGGCCGACGGCCGCACCCGCTTCACCAGCTGCTCGGTACCGACGCTGCTGAGCCCCGCGAGGACCGGAACCGCGGCGAGGAAGACGGGAAGCAGGCCGTCGGATATCCCGTAACGGTCCTGGATGGCAGGGATCCGCGTCACCAGAAGCGCGAACGCGGCGCCCTGCGCGAAGAAGCTGAGCCCCAGAGAGGCCCGGCCGTGCCGCAGGCGAACATCTGTCGTCATGGCGGCACAGTAGGCCCCTCGCCTACCCGTGGGTAGATGGATCAGGCAAGGAGTTCGGGCAGTTGCGACATATCCGAGAAGAAACCGTTCGCACCGGCGAGCCGCTCGGCCGGAGTCATCGCCGTAAACCCGTACACATCCATCCCGGCGGCATGGGCGGCCGCCACTCCGAGCGGGCTGTCCTCGATGACGACGCACCGCTCGGCGGCCACGCCCATCTGCTGGGCCGCGTGGAAGAAGAGGTCCGGCGCCGGCTTGCCCCGCCCGACGTCCTGCGCGCTGAAGATCCACTCGTCCTCGAACCACTCATCGAGGCCGGTGACCCGCTGGCTCACCCGGATCCGCTCGTGGGTACCCGAGGAGGCGACGCAGTACGGCACCCCCTGGGCGACCAGTCCGCCCAGGACGTCCCCGACTCCGGCGACCGGCTGGAGCTCGGTCTCGTACGCGGTGAAGATCCGGGCATGCAGGGTTTCGTCGAAGTCGTCGGGAAGCGGCTGTCCGCTCCGCTCCAGGATGGTGTCGTGCACCCGGTGCACGGCGGCACCCATGTAGTCACGGAGGGACTCGTCGTACGAGGTGGGGTGCCCCAGCTCAGTGAGGTACCCCGCGAGGATGGTGTTGGAGATCGGCTCACTGTCCACAAGGACGCCGTCGTTGTCGAAGATGACCAGGTCGTAGCGCATACCTTGACCATAAACGCAAAAATGCCTCAGCCCCGGACCATAACGGTCCGGGGCTGAGGCCAAAAATTGTTCGGCGGCGTCCTACTCTCCCACAGGGTCCCCCCTGCAGTACCATCGGCGCTGAAAGGCTTAGCTTCCGGGTTCGGAATGTAACCGGGCG
>NZ_JBSHBW010000043.1:0-54552 GCF_053612185.1 Streptomyces sp. NPDC054757 | reverse complement strand
CGCGAGGAATGGGGTCTCCCCTGTTCGAGCGCAGCCGAGAACTTGGGGAAGTGCCAGGCGTCGCGGGCCCACGAAGATCGGCCGGACAGACCCTAAGGTCTGTCCGGGCCGGATCGAGGAGCGGGGGTGAGGTCCGTCGGCCCGGTCCGGGGCGGCGGGCCCGGTGCCGTGTGCCGGGCCGCGTGCCGGCCGGGCGGTGCGCCGAACTCCTTGCGGTATTCGCGGCTGAACTGCGACGGGCTTCCGTAGCCGACCCGGTGGCCGGTCTCCGCGACCTCCACCGGTCCTGCCATGAGCAGGGCGTGCGCCTCCCGCAGCCGGATCTGCCTCTGGAACTGGACCGGGGTCATCGAGGTCGCGGCGCGGAAGTGCCGGTGGAAGGCCGACGGGCTCATATGGGCCAGCTCCGCGAGGTCCGCGACGCGCAGGGGTTCGTCGTAGTGCCGGCGGATCCAGCGGATCGTACGGGAGACCCGGGCGATGGAACTGTTGGCCAGGCCGATCTGCCGGACCAGCGCGCCCTGGTCACCGGTGATCAGGCGCCACAGGATCTCCCGCTGGATACCGGGCGCGAGGACCCGGAGGTCGTCGGGGCGCCCCAGCAGACGCAGCAGCCGGACGACCGGATCGAGCAGTTCGGACGTGGCGTCGCTGACCACGAGGCCCGGCGAGAGGGGCGGCTTCGCGGTGCCGGGGGTCTCCAGGAGCAGCGGTGCGATCGCCATCGGGTCCAGCGTCATGCTGAAGACGGCGAAGGGCTCGTCATCCGTGGCCTCCAACGCCTGGCCGGTGACCGGCAGTTCGACCGGGACGACGAGATACTGCCCGGCGCGGTAGTCGTGGGGGACACCGTTCAGGACCGTGCGCTTGACACCCCGGGCGACCACCGCGAGCGACGGCTCCGACATCGCGCTCACCGGGAGCGTGGGCCGGTTCGCGCAGGTGAGGGCCACACCGTCCAGAACCCATGTCTTCCGCACCGGTCTGCCACCGGCGTGGCGCACGATCAGCGTCCGCAGCTCGGCGAGAAGCTCCGCGGCCCGCGGGGCGGACCCGGTGGGCGGCGCCGTGTCGTCTGTCATGGCGCGATAAGAGCAGAGTCGGCAGGATCGTGCAAGCGGGTGGCGGGATACGTCTACCGGGCGGGCGGAACCGCGTGATGGGCTGGCAGGAATCTGCATGACGAAGCCGCCGGAGGCATGACGTAATGAAGCGCAGGACCCTCGGATCGACCGGAATGTCCGTCAGCGAACTCACGCTCGGCGCGATGATGTTCGGGAGTCTGGGCAACGCGGACCACCGGGACGCGATCCGTATCATCCACTCCGCGCTCGATGCCGGAATCAATGTCATCGACACGGCGGACGTGTACTCCAGGGGCGAGTCCGAGGAGATCGTCGGCAAGGCCGTCGCGGGCCGCAGGGACGGCCTTGTCATCGCGACCAAGTTCGGACGGCCGATGGGCGAGGACCCCAATCTGCGG
This sequence comes from Streptomyces sp. NPDC054757, assembly GCF_053612185.1. Classification (NCBI taxonomy): domain Bacteria; kingdom Bacillati; phylum Actinomycetota; class Actinomycetes; order Kitasatosporales; family Streptomycetaceae; genus Streptomyces; species Streptomyces sp. NPDC054757. The sequence continues at coordinate 53,069 of NZ_JBSHBW010000043.1, read as the reverse complement.
GGCGGTTCGCGGAGGTGGATCGTCCGTGCGGTCGAGGACAGCCTCCGCAGGCTCGGTACCGACCACATCGACCTCTACCAGATCCACCGGCCCGACCACGCGACCGGGATCGGCGAGACGCTCTCCGCACTGTCCGACCTCGTACAGGCGGGCAAGATCCGGGCGTTCGGCTCGTCCATGTTCCCGGCGGAGATGATGGTCGAGGCCCAGTGGACGGCGGAGCGCCGGGGCACCCACCGCTTCCTCACCGAGCAGCCCATGTACTCCGTCTTCACCCGCAGGCCGGAGGCGGCCGTGCTGCCGACCGCCCAGCGCCACGGGATGGGTGTGCTCACCTTCAGTCCGCTGAACAGCGGCTGGCTCTCCGGGCGCGCGGATCTGCCGTCGACCCACCGGGCCAGGCTGATGTCCTCCGCCCTGCCATCGGCCTACGATGCGTCCACCCCGGCCGGCCGGCTGAAGTCCGCCGCGCTCGCGGAGCTCACCGTGCTCGCCGACGAGGCGGGGATGACGCTGCCGCAGCTCGCGGTCGCCTTCGTCCGTGCGCACCCGGCGGTCAGCTCGGTGCTGATCGGCCCCCGTACCCAGGAGCAGCTGGACGGGCTGCTCCCCGCCGCTGGTTTCGATCTTCCGGACGAGGTCCTCGACCGTATCGACGAGATCGTCCCGCCCGGGACCGATCTGGACCCGGCGGACAACTACGCGGCCGCACCCCCCGCGATCGAGGACGCGAGGCTGCGCCGCCGGCCGGAGCGCGGCGGCCCGGGGCCCGCCCGGTAGCCGGGGAACGGCCGCCTCCCGCGATGCGCCGGCGCTGCCGCCGCCGCTCGTGGCGGGCACCCCCGGCCGCCGCATCGGCCCTCGTACGTCCGGGGGTCAGGACAGCGCGGCCCGTACGAGCGCGAGATCGGCGTCGGACGCCAGTCCGGCGTGGTAAAGCCGCAGTTCGGTCGCGCCGAGTCCGGCGGCGCGGGCCGCGTCATCCGCCAGGGTGCCCGGACTGCCGCCCATGCCGGAGACGACGGTGAGGTTGGCGGCGAGCACCGTGCGGTCGGTGCGGTGCACCGCGAAGGGGGCGAGCAGCGCGGGCCCACTGGTGCAGGGCACGACCACACCGTCGGCGACGCCGAGGATGTGCTCGGGGTCGACTCCCGCGTTGGCCCCGCAGTGGTGGGCGGCCGGGTCGGCGTGCAGCAGCACCTGGAAGCCCGGCGGGGCCGCGGCCCGCACCGCGGCGACGGTCTGCTCCTGGAGCGTCCTGGCGGTCCTGGTGCGCCACTGGAGGACGGCCGCCGCGGTGTCCGTCCCGAGCAGCTCCCCGATCGCGGCGCCCCCGGCGCCGGCCGGTGCGCCGGACCACCCCGGCTCCAGCGCCCGGCGTACGGTCGCACCCAACTCGTCGGCGTCCAGGCCGAGTCCGCCGTATCCGGCCGCGCAGTCGGGGCAGAAGCAGAGCGACATCAGATACTGGCCCGCGTCGCCGAGGCCCACTCCGGCGATCTTGTCGTGGGCGTGCAGATGGGCGAGCCCGTACCAGCCGAGCGACTCCAGTTCGGTGCCGTGCGACCCGGGCCGCACCGCTGCCTCCACGGCCAGGTCGGTGAGGTAGGCGCGGGTGGCGGGCTGGGCGATGCAGGGGGCCCAGGGGTAGCGGTCCCCATAGGCGTTGACCACAGAGGTCCGTGGATGCTCGGCGCCCAGCCGGGAGTTGTGCGCGAGGACCACCCAGGTGTGGACCTGGAGACCGGCCGCGGTCAGCGCGGCGGCTGCCTCCCCGTACGGATCGGGGGCAGGCGCCCAGGACCCGGCCGGGTAGGGGCGCAGCTCCCGCCCGGCCCACCGCTCCGGGGACGGCGGGTAGAGAACGGACGCGTGCTCCGCGGTGACGATCCGGTGGCCGGGGTGGCGCGGGGTCAGGGCGCGGGTGGAGTGGTAGGCGGAGGCGAGCGTGGTCTGCTGGACGCCGAGGTCCGCGATACGGGCCGGGGCTTCCGGGTCACCGACGACGTCCCAGGGATAGAGGAAGGCCGAGGTCCTCATGCCCGCTCCCCCGGCCTCGCAGCGCCCGCCGGGACGGCCAGCGCTGCCCGGCCCCGCTCGATGACGGCGGAGAGCTGCGCGATGTGCCCGGGGGACGGCTCACCGAGCGGCGGGCGGACCTCCCCGACCTCCAGGCCGCCGAGCCGCACCCCCGCCTTGACCAGCGACACCGCGTACCCGGGCCGCTGGTTGCGCAGCTCGACGAGCGGCCGGTAGAAGGTGTCGAGCAGCCGGTTCACGGTCGTGTCGTCGCCGGAGCGCAGGGCGCGGTAGAAGGCGAGGGCGATGTCGGGGGCGAAGCAGAAGGCGGCGGACGAGTAGAGGGTGACGCCGATGGCGCGGTAGGAGAGCGCGGTGAGTTCGGCGGTGGGCAGCCCGTTGAAGTAGAGGAAGTCACGGCCGGGCAGTTCGGTGCGGACCGCGCTGATGGTGCGCTGCATCAGATCGAGGTCGCCGTACCCGTCCTTGAGCCCGATGATCCCGTCGACCTGGGCGAGGGCCACCACTGTCGCGGGGGTGAAGACCGCGTTGTCCCGCTGGTAGACGATGACGTCGAGCGCGGTGGCCGCCGCGAGCGCGGTGTAGTGGCGTACCAGGCCCTCCTGGCCCGCGCTGACCAGATACGGCGGCATGGCGAGCAGCCCGTCGGCGCCCGCCTCCTGCGCGGTCCTCGCGAACTGGACGGCGAGGGCGGTGCCGTACCCCACACCGGCGACGACGGGCACCCGGCCCGCGCTCACCTCGGCCGCGGCGGCGACCGCCGCGCCGTACTCCGCCAGGCCGAGCGCGTGGAACTCGCCCGTGCCGCAGCAGGCGAAGACCGCGGCCGCTCCGGCGTCGATGCCGTTGCGCACATGCGCGCGGAGGGCATCGAGGTCGACGGCGCCGTCCGGCCCGTAGGGGGTCACGGGGAAGAACAGCAGACCGTCGAGCCGGCCGGCGAGCGGGGCTGAGGACACGGGCGCTCCCTGGGTCGTCCAGTCGTGCACAGTTCCGATCCCCGTGCACCATTCTGATCAGTGTCTATATCTCTGAACTCCGCCACGCTAAGCCAGCAGGACGAGGGCGGTCAAGACGGGAAACCCCACCACAGAACCAGAATCCGCAGCTCCGCGCGACACACTTGACGGTCCCGGCAGGGCTCCTTAGTTTGTCCATACATGTGAATTCCAGCCACTCCTGAATACGTACAGGACCCCCGCGACCGGTCCGCCACCGCGGGCCGTGGCCGTCCCGTCCGACGTACCGATCCGACGCACTGATCCGACGCACCGAGGAGAGACCCGCCCATGCCCGCTCCCCGCACCGTCCTGCTCACCGGAGCCGCCGGAGGGCTCGGCACCCTGATGCGGGACCTGCTGCCCGCGTACGGATACGAACTGCGTCTCTTCGACGCCGTACCGGTCGAGGGCGAACCCTCCGCGATCACCGCGGACCTGGCCGACAGGGAGGCGCTGCGCGAGGCGGTACGGGGCGTCGACGCCGTCATCCATCTCGCCGGCATCTCCCTGGAGTCGTCCTTCGACAAGATCCTCCGGGCCAACATCGAGGGCACGTACAACCTCTACGAGGCGGCCCGCGAGGCGGGCACCGGACGGATCGTCTTCGCCTCCTCCAACCACGCGGTGGGCTACACCCCGAGCCCCGGGCCCCAAGTCCCCGCCGCCCCGGACTCGTTGATCCCCATCGACACCCCGCGCAGGCCGGACACGTACTACGGGCTCTCCAAGTGTTTCGGCGAGGACCTGGCCCAGCTGTACTGGGACAAGTTCGGCCAGGAGACCGTGTCCGTGCGGATCGGCTCCTGCTTCGCCGAGCCGGTCTCGGTACGGATGCTGTCGGTCTGGATGAGCCCCCGGGACGGCGCGCGGCTCTTCCACGCCGCGCTGACCGCCGACGGCGTCGGCCACTCGGTGGTCTACGGCTCGTCTGCCAACACCCGTATCTGGTGGGACCTCTCGTCGGCGCGGGCCCTGGGATACGAACCGCAGGACGACTCCGAGCCGTACGCGGCGCGGCTCATCGCCGAACAGGGCGAACTCGACCCGCGGGACCCGGCCCACTCCCACCTCGGCGGACCGTTCCTCACCGACCCGCCGATCTGGCCGCACTGACCGGCCTCCGCCCGGTCCCCGCACTCGGGCGCCCGCATCCGGGCAGTGAACGGGCCCGTCCGGTACGCCGGACGGGCCTTTGTCATGCCCGGACGGGCACACCGCACCAGGTCGGGCCGGTGCCGACGCTGCCGGAAACGGGCAGGAACGGTCATGATCAAGACCGTTCCTGCCCTGTTCACACCATCCGGACGGCTGTACAACTCTCCACACAGCCAACGGAAGCCGAGGAGTTCCAGTGTCAGTGAGCGCGGAGGAGCGCCGCCGGGAGATCGTCCGGGCCGCCCGCACGACGGGCTCGGTCGATGTCACCGAGCTGTCCGCGCGGCTCGGCGTGGCCAAGGAGACCGTCCGCCGTGATCTGCGCGCACTGGAGGACCACGGGCTGGTCCGGCGTACGCACGGGGGCGCCTACCCGGTGGAGAGCGCGGGCTTCGAGACCACACTGGACTTCCGTACGACGATGCATGTGCCGGAGAAGCGCCGGATCGCCGAGGCCGCGGCCCAGCTGCTCGGGGACGCCGAAACGGTCTTCATCGACGAGGGGTTCACCCCGCAGCTGATCGCCGAGTGCCTGCCGCACGACCGTCCGCTGACCGTGGTCACCGCCTCCCTGGTGACCGCCGGGGCGCTGGCGCTCGCCGAGCGGACGACGGTCCTGCTGCTCGGCGGCCGGCTGCGGCCGGGCACGCTGGCCACCGTCGACCACTGGACGACCCGGATGCTCTCCGGCTTCGTCATCGACCTGGCCTTCATCGGCGCCAACGGGATCTCCCGCGAACACGGTCTGACCACACCCGACCCGGCGGTCGGCGAGGTCAAGTCGCAGGCGGTCAGGGCCGCCAGGCGCCGGGTGTTCGCCGGGAACCACACCAAGTTCGGTGCGTCGAGCTTCTGCCGGTTCGCCGGCGTCAGCGACTTCGAGACCATCGTCACCAGCACCCTGCTGCCCGCCCCCGAGGCGCACCGCTACTCCCTGCTGGGACCGCAGGTCATCCGGGTCTGAGCCGCCCGGCCGCCCGCCGTTCCGGAAACCCCCAACCACCACGAGGAGCGATCCATGCGAAGCCCGAGCCGACGGAGGCCGCGCGCACTGCTCGCGCTGGCCGCATCGGGGGCGCTGCTCATCAGCCTGTCCGGCTGCTGGACCGGCGCCGGAGGAAGCGGGTCCGGCGGGAACTCGATCAATGTGCTGATGGTCAACAACCCGCAGATGACGGAGTTGCAGAAGCTCACCGCGGCCCACTTCACCCGTGAGACGGGCATCAAGGTGAACTTCACCGTGCTGCCCGAGAACGACGTACGGGACAAGATCAGCCAGGACTTCGCCAACCAGGCGGGCCAGTACGACGTCGCGACGCTCTCCAACTACGAGATCCCGATCTACGCCAGGAACGGCTGGCTGCACGACCTCGGCCGGTACGCGGCCAAGGACACCGCCTTCGACCAGAAGGACATCCTGCCCGCGCTGCGGCAGTCGCTCACCGGGGACGACAAGAAGCTCTACGGTGAGCCCTTCTACGGCGAGTCGTCCATGCTGATGTACCGCAAGGACGTCTTCGCCCAGAAGCATCTGACCATGCCGGCCCACCCCACCTGGCAGCAGGTGGCCTCGCTCGCCGCGAAGGCGGACGGAGCGAAGGCGGGGATGAAGGGCATCTGTCTGCGCGGCCTGCCCGGCTGGGGCGAGCTGGCCGCCCCGCTGACGACGGTGGTCAACACCTTCGGCGGCACCTGGTTCGACAAGAACTGGAAGGCCAGGCTCGACTCCCCCGCCTTCAGACAGGCCGTCGGCTTCTACGTGAAGCTGGTACGCGAGCACGGCGAGTCCGGGGCCGCGCAGTCCGGGTTCGCCGAGTGCCTCAACGACCTCACCCAGTCCAAGACCGCCATGTGGTACGACGCGACATCCGCCGCCGGTTCGCTGGAGTCGGCCAAGTCCCCGGTCAAGGGCAAGATCGGCTATGTACCCGCGCCGGTCGAGAAGACGGACAGCTCCGGGTGGCTCTACACCTGGGCCTGGGGCATCCAGAAGACGTCCCGCAACCCTGACAAGGCCTGGAAGTTCATCTCCTGGGCGTCCAGCAAGCAGTACGAGGAGCTGGTCGGGAAGGTGAGCGGCTGGTCGGACGCCCCGGCGGGCAAGCGCGCCTCCACCTACGCCGACCCCGCGTACCGGAAGGCGTCCGCCGCCTTCGGGGACGTCACGCTCAACGCCATCAAGGGCGCCAAGCCCGACAACCCCGGGATCCAGCCGCGCCCCGCACCCGGTATCCAGTTCGTCGGCATCCCCGAGTTCACGGACCTCGGCACCAAGGTCTCCCAGGAGATCAGCGCGGCCATCGCCGGGCGCCAGTCCGTCGATTCGGCCATCGCCGCATCCCAGCGGCTCGCTGCGAAGATCGCGAAGGAGTACGAGGGACGATGACAGCGACCACCGCTCCCACCGCACCACGCGCGGTGTCCCCTCCCGGCCCGACACCCCCGCCGGGCAACCGGCTGCGCGCCTGGGCCACCCGGGCACCGCTGCTGCCCGCCCTGATCTTCATGATCGTCGTCACCCAGCTGCCCTTCGTGGCGACGGTGGTCATCTCCTTCTTCAACTGGAACGCGCTCTACCCGAAGGCCAGGCACTTCACCGGGTTCGCCAACTACTCCGACGTACTCACCGATCCGGACCTGCGCAAGTCGGTCCTCACCACGGTGGTGCTGACCGTCGCGGTGGTCCTCGTCAGCCTGGTGCTCGGACTCGGACTCGCCCTGCTCCTCGACCGCCGCTTCAAGGGCCGGGGATTCGTCCGTACGCTGCTCATCGCGCCGTTCCTGCTGGTCCCCGTGGCGGCCGCGCTGCTCTGGAAGCATGTGCTCTACAACCCCGAGTACGGGCTCTTCAACGGGCTGCTGCACTGGGTGGGCGGCGGGGGCGCGCCACAGCCCGACTGGGTGTCGAACACCCCGCTGCTCGCGGTCGAGGCGGCGCTGATCTGGCAGTGGACTCCGTTCATGATGCTGATCCTGCTGGCCGGTCTGCAGAGCCGCTCACCGGAGCTGATCGAGGCCGCGCGGATCGACGGCGCGGGCAACTGGCAGATCTTCCGCCATCTGACCCTGCCGCATCTGCGCCGCTACCTGGAACTGGGGGCGCTGCTCGGCTCGATCTACATCGTGCAGAACTTCGACGCCGTCTTCACCATCACCTCGGGCGGTCTGGGCACCGCCAACCTGCCGTACACCGTCTACCAGGCCTTCTACCAGGCGCACGAGAACGGACTAGCGTCCGCCGCCGGGGTCCTCGTCGTCATCGGCACGATCATCATCGCGACCTTCGCGCTCCGCGTGGTCTCGTCCCTCTTCAGCGAGGAGGCATCACGCGCATGAAGTCCGCAGACACGGCGGCGCCCCGGGGCGCCGCCCGCACCGGGGGCACCCTGCTCGGCCTGGCGGCCTGGCTGGCCGGGATCCTCTTCTTCCTGCCGATCGCCTGGATGGCGCTGACCTCCTTCCACGCGGAGACCGACGCGGCCACCAACCCGCCGTCGCTCGCCGCCTCGCTCACCCTGGACGGCTACCGCGACTTCTTCGGCGCGGGCGGCGGCGCGAGCCCCTGGCCCGCACTGGCCAACTCCGCGGTGGCCTCCATCGTCTCGACCCTCTGTGTGCTGGTGCTGGCGCTGCCGGCCGCGTACGCGCTCTCCATCCGGCCGGTGAAGAAGTGGACGGACGTCCTCTTCTTCTTCCTCTCCACGAAGATGCTCCCGGTGGTCGCCGGGCTGCTGCCGATCTATCTGTTCGCCAAGAACACCGGGATGCTCGACAACATCTGGATGCTGGTCATCCTCTACACCTCGATGAACCTGCCGATCGCGGTGTGGATGATGCAGTCGTTCCTCGCCGAGGTGCCGGTGGCGGTCATCGAGGCGGCGCGGGTGGACGGCGCGAGACTGCCGGTGGTCCTCTCCCGGATCGTCGCGCCGATCTCCGCGCCCGGGATCGCGGCCACCGCGCTGATCTGCTTCATCTTCAGCTGGAACGAGCTGCTCTTCGCCCGGGTGCTCACGGGTGTCGTCGCCGAGACCGCGCCCGTCTTCCTGACCGGCTTCATCACCAGCCAGGGCCTGTTCCTGGCGAAGGTGTGCGCCGCGTCGCTCGTTGTCTCCCTGCCGGTGCTCGCCGCGGGGTTCGCCGCCCAGGACAAGCTGGTCCAGGGCCTTTCGCTCGGAGCCGTGAAATGAAGGCAGCCATCGTCGAATCCGTCGGCAAGGTCGTGTACGGGGATGTGCCCGACCCCACCCCCGGACCGCGCGACGTGATCGTCGAAGTGGCCGCCTGCGGGCTGTGCGGGACCGATCTGCACATCCTCCAGGGCGAGTTCGCGCCCACCCTGCCGGTGGTGCCCGGCCATGAGTTCGCCGGCACGGTCGTGGCGCTGGGCTCCGACGTCACCTCGCTGGCCGCGGGCGACCGGGTGGCCGTCGACCCGTCCCTGTACTGCTTCGAATGCCGCTACTGCCGTATCGGGCACAACAACATGTGCGAGAAGTGGGCGGCGATCGGGGTGACCACCGCGGGCGGCGCGGCCGAGTACGCGGTGGCGCCGGCCGCCAACTGCGTGAAACTGCCGGACCATGTGAGGACCGAGGACGCGGCGCTGATCGAGCCGCTGTCCTGCGCGGTACGCGGTTACGACGTGCTCAACAGCAGGCTCGGCTCGCATGTGCTGATCTACGGATCGGGGACGATGGGGCTGATGATGCTGGAGCTGGCCAAGCGGACCGGCGCGGCCAGCGTGGACATGGTCGACATCAACGAGGAACGGCTGGCCACCGCCCGCGGCCTGGGCTGCTCATCGGCGGCGAGCGGCGCGGACGAGCTGGAGCGGGCCGGCCGGGGCTGGGACGTCGTCATCGACGCGACCGGCAACGCGGCGGCCATCCAGGACGCCCTGGGGCGGGTGGCGAAGGCCGGGACGTATCTGCAGTTCGGTGTTGCCGACTACGCGACACGGGCGACGATCGACCCGTACAAGATCTACAACCAGGAGATCACGATCACCGGCTCGATGGCGGTGCTGCACAGCTACGAGCGGGCGGCCGAGCTGTTCGCCGCCGGGGTGCTCGACCCCGGGGTCTTCATCAGCGACCGGCTGCCGCTGGAGAGCTACCCGGCGGCGCTCGACCGCTTCAAGGCGGGCATCGGGCGGAAGATCGTGGTGCTGCCCGGGAAGTGACCGGGTGCCGGAGACACGGGTGGCGGGTGCGCTTGCGTGGGAGCGGGCGCGGGGTGAACGGGCTTACGGGCGGCGAGCGTACGGGCGGTAGAAGTGGCTTCATCGTCCCGGGAAAGTTTCAAGGAACCGTAAAGCTCCGCCGCTCGTTCCTCCGGACATGACCGCAATGACCCCAGGCTCGAACATCCCGCTCCCGCTCCCCCGCGTCGCGGTGGACGTGGCGGCTCCGGTGCGGCTCGACGTGTCGGGCCTGCTGCTCACCGCCGACGGCAAGGTGCGCTCGGACGATGACTTCATCTTCTACAACCAGCCGTCGGGGCCCGGTGTCGGCCACCGCTCCGGCGGCGGCTCCGCGCCGGACGCGATCGTGGTGGACACGGCCGCCGTCCCCGCGGGCATCGACAAGATCGTGATCACCGCGAGCCCGGACGCGGCGGGCCAGACGTTCGAGGGCATCGAACCGACGGCCACCGTCCGCTCCACGGACGACGGCAGCGTCCTCGCCACCTTCACCCCGCCCCGGCTGGGCACCGAGACCGCACTGGTCATCGTGGAGATCTACCTCCGCAACGGCGCGTGGAAGGTGCGCGCCGTCGGCCAGGGGTACGCGAACGGACTGGCCGGTATCGCGACGGACTTCGGCGTGTCGGTCGAGGAGCCCGCCCCAGCCGCACCGCCCGTACCGGCGGCCCCGTCGGCGCCACCTGTCGCGCCCGCCCCCGCGGCGGCCCCAGCGGCCCCGCCCGCCCCGCCGATGCCGTCCGCACCGCCGGTGGATCCCCGGGTCGCCGTCGCGGCTCCGCCCGCCGCCGCGCCGCCGACCCCGCCCGCGGGCTCCGGCCGGATCAACCTGGACAAGGGCCGGGTCAGCCTCCAGAAGAACCAGACGGTCTCCCTGGTCAAGGGCGGCAAGCCGCTGCTGTCCCGGGTGAAGATGGGCCTCGGCTGGGAGCCGGCCTTCCGCGGCAAGGACATCGACCTCGATGCCTCGGTCATGGCCTTCGGCCCGCAGCGCAACCACCTCGACAGCTGCTACTTCGGCAAGCTCTCGATCCTCGACGGTGCGGTCAAGCACTCCGGTGACAACCTCACGGGCGAGGGCGCGGGCGACGACGAGGTGATCGTGGTCGACCTCGGCAAGGTCCCCGCCGAGGCCACCGCCCTGTTCTTCACGGTCAACTCCTTCACCGGCCAGAAGTTCACCGAGGTCTCCAAGGCGTACTGCCGGCTGATCGACGCGGCGAGCGGGGAGGAGCTGGTCCGCTTCGACCTGACCCGCACCGAGGCGCAGACCGGGGTGCTGATGGCCAAGCTGATCAGGCAGTTCTCCGGCGAGTGGGAGATGACGGCGGTGGGCGACTTCGTGAAGTCCCGTACGGTCCGGGGCATGGTCAAGCCCGCGGCGCAGGCGCTGTAGGGCGGCGGGCCGGGCACCGGAGGGCGGCAGCCCGGCCGGACGTCACTGGCGGTAGCCGGCCAGGAAGCGCCCGATGCGGCTGATCGCCGCGTCCAGATCGTCGGCGTGCGGCAGCGTCAGGATCCGGAAGTGGTCGGGGCGCGGCCAGTTGAAGCCGGTGCCCTGCACCACCTGGATCTTCTCGCGGAGCAGCAGGTCCAGGACGAACTGCTCGTCGTCATGGATCCGGTGGACCTCCGGGTCCAGCCGGGGAAAGGCGTAGAGCGCGCCCTTCGGCTTCACACAGGAGACGCCCGGGATCTCGTTGAGCCTCTCCCACGCCCGGTCGCGCTGCTCGTGCAGCCGGCCGCCCGGCACCGTCAGATCCCTGATGGACTGGCGCCCGCCCAGTGCGGCCTGGATGGCGTACTGGGCGGGGGCGTTGGCGCACAGCCGCATGGAGGCGAGCATCGTCAGCCCCTCCAGATAGCTCTTCGCGTGCTGCTTGGGTCCGGAGACGACCAGCCAGCCGGACCGGAAGCCCGCGACACGGTACGACTTGGACAGACCGCTGAAGGTGAGGACCACCAGGTCGGGTGCGAGGGCCGCGGCCGAGTGATGGACGGCGTCGTCGTAGACGATCTGGTCGTAGATCTCGTCCGCGAAGACCATCAGTCCGTGGCGGCGGGCGAGATCGAGGATGCCCTTGATGATCTCGGGCGGATAGACCGCGCCGGTGGGGTTGTTGGGGTTGATGATCACCACCGCCCTGGTGCGGTCGGTGATCTTCGACGCCATGTCGCCGAGGTCCGGGTACCACTCGGCCGACTCGTCGCAGAGATAGTGCACCGCCCGCCCGCCGGCCAGCGTGGTGACGGCCGTCCAGAGCGGATAGTCGGGCGCGGGGACCAGAATCTCGTCCCCGTCCTCCAGGAGCGCCTGGACCGCCATCGAGATCAGCTCGGAGACACCGTTGCCGAGGAAGACGTCGTCGACGGTGACCTCGGGCATCCCGAGCGCCTGATAGCGCTGGGCGACGGCCCGCCGGGCCGAGAGGATGCCGCGCGAGTCGGTGTAGCCGTGCGCCCGGGGCAGCATCCGGATCATGTCCTGGACGATCTCCTCGGGCGCCTCGAAACCGAAGAGGGCCGGATTGCCGGTGTTCAGCCGCAGCACGCTGTGCCCGGCCTCTTCCAGTGCGTTGGCATGGTCGATCACCGGGCCCCGGATCTCGTAGCAGACGTCACTCAGTTTGTTCGACTGACGGAACTCCATGCCGTGGCCCTCCCAGGTCTCACTTGCTTCACTTGGTTTTACCAAGTGGCAGCTTGGAAAGTCCAACTTTCTGTCTAGACTGCGGTGCATGCCACGCCGAAGTTACGACCAGTACTGCGCAGCCGCCCGCGCGCTCGACGCCGTCGGGGACCGCTGGACCCTGCTGATCGTCCGCGAACTCCTGGCGGGCCCGCGCCGCTACACCGACCTCCACGCCGACCTGCCGGGTGTGAGCACCGACGTGCTCGCCTCCCGGCTCAAGGACATGGAGCGCGAGGGGCTCGCGACCCGGCGCAGGCTGCCGCCGCCCGCACCCGCCTCCGTGTACGAGCTCACCGCACGGGGTGCGGGGCTGCTGCCCGTCCTCACCGCGCTCGCCGACTGGGGCGCGCCCGCGCTGGCCGAGCGGCGGCCGACGGACGCCCTGCGCGCGCACTGGTTCGCCATTCCGCTGGCCCGGCATCTGCCGGGGCTCGGACTCGGTCCCGGGGTGGTGGAGGTCCGGATGGACGAGGGTGTGTTCCATGTCCGCACCGACGGCGGCGAGCCGCTCTACGGCGACGGTCCGGCCGAGCGCCCCGACGCCCGGCTGACCCTGGACGCCACCACCTGCATCGCGGTCGGCGACGGCAGCCTCACGCTCGGCAAAGCGGTACGGGACGGCCGCGCACGGCTCGAAACCGTGGCGTACGGCGCGCCGCAGGGGGCATCTGCCGGGGCGGGCGCGCACGGGCCGGAGTGAGCCGGGTCGCACCGCGCGAGGGCAACCCCGCAGTCCCGAACTCCGTCCTCATAAAGGCCCGTTAAGGCCGTCGAACCCCCTGCCGCCGGGTATGAGTGACGGACAACACGCCCTTATACGGAACACGTGACCGATACCACGTGCAGATGAGGGTTAACTGTCAGTGGCAGGCCGTAGCCTTGTTCGTATGTCCACCACCCCTTCCGCCTCGCAGGCCAACGACGCCATCCGCAGGCTCGTCGATGCCCAGACGACGGACGGCGAGTGGCCATCGGAGGACTACGAAGTCCTGCTGCTCGAATGGGCCGCCGCGATACAGGGCGGCATCGAGCCCGCGGCCTGAACCGCCACGGTCCGAGCCACTACCGCCTGAGCAATCACAGCCTGCGCCACTACAGCCTGCCGCGACCTGCCACAGAGGTGCGCCGCCCAGGCACAGCCAGCCGGATGTACCAGCCGGTGTCTCACTCCAGTCCGGGGATCGGATCCTGATCCACCCCGTGCCGGCGTGTCCGGATGTCCGGCCGCGCCGGGTGCAGTTTCGCGTCGCAGGCCGGGCCGAGCCCGGCGCGCCGTGAGGCCGGGCCGGTCAGCGGCCGGCCGCACATCCGGCACAGCACCCTGCGGTCGCACTCCTCCGATCCGGCCCCGTCCGCCGTCCCCTCCACGCTCCCGGCCGTACCCCCGGCCCCGGCCGTGACCCCGGGCAGCTCATCGGGTCCGCCGTCCACCGTGCCCGTTCCGCTCACCGGGACATCGCCTGCCGGTCCTCGCCGCCGATCCCCTCGATCAGCAGCGTGAGATAGCGGCGCACATCGGGCGCACCGTCCGCGCCGATCTCGGCCGCACAGGCCACCGCATGCGTCAGCCGCAGCATCTCCGCGGGCTCCAGGTCGGCGCGCGCGGCGCCCGACTGCTGTGCGGCCCTGAGCAGATCGCCCGCCGCACCGCCCAGCCGGCCGCCGCAGTCCGAGACGACCGGTGTACTGCCGTCGGCCATCGCGGCGCTGAGCAGCGCCTTGAGGCCCCGCAGACGGATCAGCTGCTCCGCCAGCTTCTGCAGCCACTCCGCCAGCGCCGCACCCGGCGTCCGGTCCGACGCGCCGAACTCGGCTGCCTGGTCCGCGAGTTCGGCGATGCTGTCGGCGTACACCTCGCCGAGGAGATCCTGTCGCGTGGGGAAGTGACGGTAGAGCGTGCCGGAGCCGACGCCCGCGCGCTTCGCGATGTCGTCCAGGGAGGCGTCCACGCCGCGTTCGGTGAAGGCCAGGGCCGCCTCCTTCAGGAGGCGTTCGTAATTGCGGCGCGCATCGGCCCGCATCGGCTTCGGCATCAGCTGCTCCTCGCGGACCGGGATGTCTCCGTCACTGTCGTCCTGGCCGCCCGGCACACCGGGCGGCCGGCCCCGCGGTGTCACCCGCGATGTCAACGGAGCGGTGACCTGGCATGGCTCCGGGTCACCGCACACCGCCCTGACAGCAGGTTCCGGCGGCCGGTCCACGGCTGCCCCGCCGGGTCGCCCTCGCCGCGCTCGCCGTCCCCGCCGGGCTCAGAGCTTGGTCAGCTTGGCGTAAGGGCTGAGGATCCTCCCCTGACGCCCGGAGAAGTCGATGAGCACAGCGTCATTGTCGCCCTCGATTCCGATGACTCTTCCGAGCCCGAACTGATCATGCGAAACACGGTCGCCCACATCGAAGATCTCGATGGGTGCGGCGGCCTGGGCCGGGCGGTTGAAGGGACTGGAGGGCAGGTGGCGCCGGGAACCGGCTGACTTAGTCATTGCGCTCAGTATGCGCCCGCGAGACCGCCTCACGCCATGTCTGTCCCGCCGTGGGACGCTGGAGGCCGGGATTTTCCGAACAGGTATTCCCTGCGATGATCAGGGCATGGAATTCCCCGCAACCGGTCGTCGTGTCCTCATCACTGGTGCCTCCCGCGGCCTGGGCCGCGCGGTCGCCCGTGCTTTCGCCGCCAACGGAGACCGGGTGGCCGTGCACTTCGGCACCCGGGAGGAGGACGCGCGGGAGACGCTGGCCGCGCTCCCCGGGTCCGGCCATGTCCTCGTCGGCGGCGACCTCTCGGACCCGGTGGTGGCCGCCGAGGTCGCCGGGCGCGCGGCCGACGGCCTCGGCGGCATCGACGTACTGGTGAACAACGCCGCCGTGAACGTCCGCCATCCGCTGCCCGGGACTCCGTACGAGGAGTGGGTGACCGTCTGGCAGCAGCACGTCGGCGTCAATCTGCTCGCCACCGCGCATCTCAGCCATCTCGCCGGACGCCGCATGATCGACGCGGGGAACGGCGGCCGGATCGTGAACATCGGCTCGCGCGGCGCGTTCCGCGGGGAGCCCGACCATCCGGCCTACGGCGCCACCAAGGCGGCCGTGCACGCGCTCGGCCAGTCGCTGGCCGTCTCGCTCGCACCGTACGGAATCGGGGTGGCATCGGTCGCGCCCGGCTTCTTCGAGACCGAGCGGGTGGCGGACCGGCTGAGCGGCGCCGGGGGCGAGGCGATCCGGGCGCAGTCCCCGTTCGGCCGGGTGGCGTCGCCGGACGAGATCGCGGCCGCGGTGCTCTGGCTGGCCTCACCGGCCGCCGAGTGGTCGTCGGGCACCGTACTCGACCTCAACGGAGCCTCCTACCTGCGGACTTGAGCGTCCCCGGGCGGGTCCGCCGCCCCGCCCGGGGCACGGCCTCTCACCGGACCGCCCCGGCGCGGCGGCACCGCACCCGCACGCCTCATCCGCACCACCGGGAACCCCCGCACCGCTACGGTCCCCCCGCCGCACGAACGCGGCCCCACACCACGAACGCCCCGCTCCGCCCCGGCACACTGTCAGGCAGCCCTGCCGGGCCCCCGGCACCGTCAGGCCCGGGACACCTGACCCGTCGCCGTCGTCAGGCCCGGGACCTGGCCTTGAAAGCCGCCTTGCGGGCGTCCTTCGCCGCCTTACGGTCCGGGTGCAGCCGTCCCATCGCCTCCAGCACCTCAGCCGTCGCCGGGTGCTCCACCCGCCAAGCCGCGTCGAAGAAGCCGCTGTGCTGACCGGTCAGTCCCTCCACGAGCCCCTGGAGCTCCTCGACCTCACCGTCCGCGTCCAGCTGGGCGGCCAGCGTGTCGATGGCCAGCCAGAAGATCATCGACTCCGGCGGCGCGGGCACATCGGCCGCGCCCCGCTCGGCGAGCCAGACCCGGGCGAGCCCGCCGAGCTCCGCGTCGTCGAGCACCTCGCGTACCTCTTGCTCCGCCGCTTCGTCGGCCACCAGCGAGAGCGCCTGCTGACAGTGCAGCCGCCGCAGCGGCGCGCCCCGGTCGGCGCCCCGCGCGGCCGACAGCAACTCCTTTGCTGCGGCGGCCGGTTCACGGCCGGTGAGCCACAGTACGGTCTCGGCGCGGCCCGCTGACTCCGGGAAGCGCGCGAGGGCGTCGAGCAGGGCGCCCGCGTCCTTGTCCGCCAGCTCACCGACGGCGGGCGCGTCCAGGCCCGCTTCCAGCATCCGGGCCCTGATCCCGTACAGACCGAGCGGGGTGAGCCGCACCATGCCGTACCGGGAGACGTCCTCGTCGTCCACGGGGCGTTCCGGGGCCCCCGGCCCCTCCGCGGCCTCGGCCTCATCGGCCATCAGGGCCTCGTCGACCGGGTGGTACTCGACGAGACCGATCGGTTCGAGCAGGCTGAACTGGTCGTCCAGGCGCATCATCGCCTCCGACACCTGCTCCAGTACGTCGTCCGTGGGCTCCCCCATGTCATCGGGGACGATCATCGAGGCAGCCAGCGCGGGCAGCGGCACCGGGGCGTCCTCGGCGCCGGTCTCCGTCACGGTGAGCAGATAGAGGTTGCCCAGAACGCCGTCGAGGAACTCCGCCTCCGCCTCGGGGTCCCACTCCAGCTTCGCGAAGTCGATCTCGCCGTCGTCGCCCACCAGATCGGCGAAGTCGTCGAACTGCGGGGCGATGGCGTCGGCGTGCACGGTCTCCAGACCGTCGAGCCAGAGCGCCAGGATCTCCTGGGGGCTGCCCGATGTGATCAGGGCCAGCTGCTCACCGGGGGCCGCCGTCCCCTCGCCGTTCTCGTCCTCGGCCTCCTCGACATCGACGAGACCGGTGTCGACGGCGAGCCGCCACGCCTCGCTCGCCAGAGCCGCGCCGTCCTCGTCCGCTCCGAGACCGAGCTCGGCGGCGGCCGCGGGCAGCTGGTCGTCGACCAGCTCGCCCCCCGCGCCGACGCGCGTGCCGGGACCGGCCCAGCGGGCCAGCCGTACGGCCCGGGTGAGGAGGGGCGCGGCCAGCGCGTCACGTGCGAGTTCCGCTTCGGAGTTCAGCCGCACCGGCGGCAGGGTGGGGCGGTCTCCGGACATCGGTGGTTCTCCTCGGGACTGAGACCGACCGGCGACAGGGCGCGGTCTTCGGGCATACGGTTCGGGCGCCCCAGCGTAGACGCATTTCGACCCATGCCACCTGGTTCATGTACCCGTCAGCCTTCGTCCACCTCGTGACCCTTGACAACTCCCCTCCGCACACAAGAGATTGACGCGCGTAGAACGTATCCCCGCTCCACTCCACCCTCACCTCCGGAGTTCTGTAGATGCGCGCTCTTCCCGCATTCCCCCGTACAAAACCGGCCGCCGTGACCGCCGTCGTCACGGCGGCGCTTGCGGCCGGTCTGCTCGCCGTCACCCCCGCGTCGGCCGGTGCGGCCGGCGTCAGGATCCATGACATCCAGGGCAGGACCCGGCTCTCCACGCTGGCCGGGAAGACGGTGACCGGAGTGCCCGGCATCGTGACCGGGGTGCGGACGTCCGGCTCCAGGGGCTTCTGGTTCCAGGACCCGCACCCGGACTCCGACCCCGCCACCAGCGAGGGTGTCTTCGTCTTCACCAGCTCCGTGCCGACCGTCGCGGTGGGCGACGCGGTCACGGTCTCCGGCACGGTCGACGAGTACGTACCGGGCGGTGCGGCGTCCGGGAACCAGTCGGTCACCGAGATCGGCAAGCCGACCGTCACGGTCGGCTCGTCGGGCAACGCGCTGCCCGCCGCGACCGTCATCGACTCCCGTGACATACCCGGCACGTTCGCCCCCACGGGCGACAGGGCGGCGGGCGGCAGCATCAACGGCCTCACACTGCGGCCGGACAGGTACGCACTCGACCGCTACGAGTCGCTGGAGGGCATGAACGTCCGGATCGGGACCTCCCGGGTGACCGGCGCGACCGACTCCTACGGCGAGCTGTGGGTCACGGTGAAGCCGGACGAGCGCCCGACACCGCGCGGCGGCACCCTCTACAACGGGTACTCCTCGCAGAACACCGGACGGCTGATGGTCCAGTCGCTGGCCCCCGCGTCCGCCGGGGCGTTCCCGGCGGCGAACGTCGGGGACTCGCTGACCGGTACGACCGAGGGCCCGCTGGACTACAACCAGTTCGCCGGTACGTACACCGTGGCCGCCCGGCAGCTGGGCACCGTCAAGACCGGCCGGACCAGGCCGGAGGTCACCCGCAAGCAGAGGAAGGACGAGCTGGCGGTCGCCACGTACAACGTGGAGAACCTGGACCCGACGGACCCGCAGAGCAAGTTCGACAAGCTGGCCGCCGGGATCGTGGACCATCTCTCGTCGCCCGACATCGTGGCCATCGAGGAGGTGCAGGACAACGACGGCGCCAAGAACGACGGTGTGGTGGCGGCCGATGTGACGGTCGGCAAGTTCATCGACGCGATCGTCGCCGCGGGCGGCCCGCACTACCAGTGGCGCTCCATCGACCCGGTCGACCTGGCGGACGGCGGGGAGCCGGGCGGCAACATCCGCCAGGGCTTCCTCTACAACCCGGACCGCGTCGGCTTCACCAGCCGCCCCGGCGGTACGGCGACCAACGCCACCGGTGTCGTCTCGCAGGGCGGCAAGGCGGCGCTGACCTACTCCCCCGGCCGGGTCGACCCCGCCAACCCCGCCTGGAAGGACAGCCGCAAGCCGCTCGCCGGGGAGTTCACCTTCCGCGGCAGGAAGGTCTTCCTGGTCGCCAACCACTTCTCGTCGAAGGGCGGCGACCAGGCGATCGACTCGCAGTACCAGCCGCCCGCCCGCAGCTCCGAGACGGCCAGGCACGAGCAGGCCAAGGCCGTGAACACCTTCGTGAGGAAGATCCGTTCGGCGCAGAAGGACGCCGAGGTCGTGGTCCTCGGTGACCTCAACGACTTCGAGTTCTCCGACACCGCGAAGATCCTCACCGCCGGGAAGGCACTCTCGGCGACGGCGTACTCACTGCCGGCGAACGAGCGGTACTCCTACGTCTACGAGGGGAACTCGCAGATCCTGGACCAGATCCTGGTGAGCCCCTCGGTCCGGAGGTACCAGCTGGACATCGTCCACATCAACGCCGAGTTCGCCGACCAGAACAGCGACCACGACCCGAGCGTGCTGCGCTTCCGTCCGTAGCGCGCCGGCCGGCCGGTCCCCGGTGACCGGCCGGCCGCCCGGAGCGCCCCGGAGCCACCGGAAGCGCCCGGGACGGAGACACGCACAGGACCGGGAGGCCCCCGGGACGGCAGGAGGGAGATGAGCACGGGATAAAGGGACGCACCGGACGGAGCGGGATGCGTGCGAAGATCTGGGTGCAATGAGCCAGCTCCCGGATGAAGTGAGGGTGGGGGATGTGACGGTCGGCACGGAGTCGGGCCAGGAGAGCGACGCGTCGGACGCGCGGGATCCGGGTGACGGCAGGAAGACCAGGAGCACGCAGCGTTCCTTCTGGAAGGAGCTGCCGCTGCTCGTCGTCATCGCGCTGGTACTCGCGCTGCTGATCAAGACGTTCCTGCTGCAGGCGTTCTCCATCCCTTCGGACTCCATGCAGAACACCCTGCAGACCGGCGACCGGGTGCTCGTCGACAAGCTGACCCCGTGGTTCGGCGCGGAGCCGCACCGCGGTGAGGTCGTCGTCTTCCACGACCCGGACGGCTGGCTCGCGGACGAGCCCGCGGCGAAGCCCAACCCGGTCCAGAAGGGGCTGAGCTTCATCGGGCTGATGCCGTCGGCCAATGAGAAGGACCTGATCAAGCGGGTCATCGGGGTCGGCGGCGACACCGTGGAGTGCAAGGGCACCGGCCCGGTGAAGGTGAACGGCAAGGCCCTCAAGGAGCCGTACGTCTTCCCCGGCAACACCCCGTGCAGCACGGACCCGCAGGGCCAGTTCAAGATCAAGGTGCCCCAGGGGCACATCTGGGTCATGGGCGACCACCGGCAGTACTCGGCCGACTCCCGCTACCACCAGGACAAGAAGGGCGGCGGCTCCGTCCCGGTGAAGGACGTCGTGGGCCGCGCGGAGGTCATCGCCTGGCCGCTCAACCGGCTGGACAACCTTCCGGTCCCCGCCACCTTCGGCCAGTCCGGCCTCGGCGCGGCGGCGGCCTCGGCGCCCGCGGCGGCGGGCCTGCTGGGCGCCGTTCCCCTGGTGCTGTGGCGCAGGCGCAGGCGGACGCCGCAGGAGACGGCCCGCCGGGCCGACGCTCCCGGCGGCTCGTAGGGCTCCTCGCTCCGGGCCGTACTCCGGACGGCTCTGCCGGGTGGTGCGGCTCCGTGACTCGCGGTCCAGTGGATCCGGCGGCCCGCTCCGGGCCGGCCACCACAGCGCCGCCCGCCGGCGGCCGACCGGAGGAGCCCCATGAGGAGCAGCATCAGTACAGCGGCCGCCGTAGCCGCGGCCGGCCTTGTCGCCGCCGCGGTCAGCGGTTGTTCCAGCACGGACGCATCGTCCCAGGCCGGCGGGCCCAAGGCCTCGCCGTCCACCAGCATGACGGCGTCCAGCAGCATGTCCGCGTCGAGCAGCCCGTCGGCCACCGCCGGACTGCGGACGATCATGGTCAAGAAGACCTCGCTGGGCAAGATCCTCGTCAACGGAAAGGGCCGGACGCTCTACCTCTTCGAGGCGGACAAGACCGACAAGTCGACCTGCTCGGGCGCCTGCGCCAAGGCGTGGCCGCCGCTGGCGGTCAAGAACAAGCCGACCGCGGGCAGCGGGGTGCAGACCAAGCTGCTCAGCACGTCGATGCGGAGCGCGGGCGGCAAGCAGGTCACGTACAAAGGCCACCCCCTCTACACCTACCAGGGCGACCACAAGCCCGGCGAGATGAACGGTCAGGACCTCACCCAGTTCGGCGCCAAGTGGTACGTCGTGGGCCCCGACGGCAAGAAGATCACCGCCATGCCGAAGGCCAGCAGCTCACCTTCGAGCAGCGCGAGCAGCTCACCCTCCGGCAGCAGCTCACCCTCCGGCAGCAGCTCGCCCTCCAGCAGCGCCAGCAGCGGCTCGGGCTACTGATCCCGCGCCCGGCCCGGCATACGGACCGGAGCCGATGCTCAGAACCGGAACAGAACCAGAACTGTTCAGCCATGCTTCGCATTCAATCGAAGCAGAACTAAGTGGACCTTCACTCTCCACTGGGGCGAGACTGCCGCCATGACCCCTTCACAGCCCTTCGGGCGTGCGCTCTGCGCAATGATCACGCCGTTCACCGCTGCCGGGGAGCTCGACCCGGAGGGCGCTCAGCGGCTCGCCACGCACCTGGTGGACGCGGGCTGCGACGGTCTCGTCCTCAGCGGCACCACCGGCGAGTCCCCGACCACCACCGACGCGGAGAAGAGCACGCTGGTACGGGCGGTCGCGGAGGCCGTCGGAGACCGGGCACACATCGTGGCGGGGGTGGGCAGCGCGTCGACCCGGCACACCGTAGAGCTGGCCCGGTCGGCCGAGAGCGCGGGCGCGGACGGCCTGCTGGTGGTGACGCCGTACTACAGCCGTCCGCCGCAGGAGGCGGTCGAAGCCCACTTCCGTACGGTCGCCGACGCCACCGGACTGCCGGTGATGCTGTACGACATCCCCGGCCGCACCGGCACCCGGATCGGGACCGGCTCGCTGCTGCGGCTCTCCGGGCACCCGCGGATCGCGGCCGTGAAGGACTGTGCGTACGACGTGCTGGGCTCCACCAAGGTCATCTCCCTTACCGGGCTGGCCTATTACTCCGGCTGCGAGGAGCTGAACCTCCCGCTGTACGCGGTGGGCGGCTCGGGCTTCGTCAGTACGGTGGCGAATGTGGCGCCGCGACAGCTGCGGGCGGTGCTCGATGCCTACGATGCCCCGGATCCGGCCGGAGCCGCACAACTCAACCGGCTCAACACCCCGCTGGTGGAGCTGATGATGGCGTCCGGACTGCCGGGCACGGTGACCGCCAAGGCCCTCCTCGGCGCGGCCGGACTCCCGTCAGGGCCGGTCCGTGAACCCCTGCTGCCCGCGGGCCGTGACGCGGTCGACGGATTGCGCAGGGCGTACGCGGAGCTGCCTGCCGCCGGATGAGACGGGCGCCGGACACGGACACGGCAGTGGGCACCGACGCCGGCCGCGCGCACTCTCCCACCGCTACTTGTTGTGCGTGGGGTAGACCTCGACGCCGACGTAGGAGTCCTTGACCTGCCCCGCGCCCGCCGGCCACTTCAGGTTCACGGTGTGGGTCTCGTTCGGGGGCGTCACCTGGATGTTGGTCGGGTGCGTGTAGCTCTTGCCGGTGGGGTCGATCTTGTAGGAGATGTTGAAGATCGCGGTGTCGCCCGGCTTCAGGGTGGTGATGCGCGGCACGGCGTGGCCGCGGTCGGCGGGGCTCGACGTGTGGTCCGCGTCCGTGATGTCGACGCCCGCGTAGCCCGTCGCCGAGCAGGTGGTCGAACCACGGTTGACCATGGTCACGTAGATCTCGCCGTCGGTCTTGGTGGGCGAGGCGTTCTTGGCGTCGATGGCCAGGTTCGCCGTCTTGCAGAACGTGACCTTGCCGCTGCTCCCCGATCCGCCGTTCGCGGTGGTCTCTGTCTCGGTGACCTTGCCGGAGCCCGCCTTCGTGCCGCTGTCCTGCGCACCGCCGGAGCCCGAACCGCCCTCGGTCTTCGAGCCGCCGTCCGATGACGAGGAAGCCCCGGATGAGGAGTCGGACGAGGAGGCCGAGGACGAGGAGCCCTTGGACGACGTGTCCTTACTGGAGGCGTCGCCGTCACAGGCGGTGAGCGAGAGGGTGGCGGCGAGGCTTACGGCGGCGAGAGCGGTGATGCGGGTGTACTTCATGTGTTCCCCCAGGAGTAGTGCGGTCCGTGTGGTCAGGAGATATTTCTATCTCGCAGCAAGTCACAGGCCGCTCCCCGCGACGTCTTCGTTCTGTCACAGGCACATCAACCTGCCGGCCCGGCCACGCCGGACCACCACATGAGCGCCCTCCCGGGACCGGCCTGGGGCCGCGGGAGGGCGCTCGTCGGTGACCTGTGCCGGCCGAACTGCCGACAGAGGCGGCTCAGTTGTGGCTGTGCAGGATCTCGTTGAGGCCGCCCCAGACCGCGTTGTTCGGGCGGGCCTCCACCGTGCCGGTGACCGAGTTGCGGCGGTAGAGGATGTTCGAAGCGCCGGAGAGCTCACGGGCCTTGACGACCTGTCCGTCGGGCATCGTGACCCGGGTCCCCGCGGTGACGTAGAGCCCGGCCTCCACGACGCACTCGTCGCCGAGCGCGATCCCCACGCCCGCCTCGGCTCCGACCAGGCAGCGCTCACCGATGGTGATCCGGACGTTGCCGCCGCCCGAGAGGGTGCCCATGGTGGAGGCGCCGCCGCCGATGTCGGAGCCGTCGCCGACCACGACGCCCGCGGAGATCCGGCCCTCGACCATGGAGGTGCCGAGCGTGCCCGCGTTGAAGTTGACGAAGCCCTCGTGCATCACGGTCGTACCGTCGGAGAGGTGCGCGCCGAGGCGGACCCGGTCGGCGTCGGCGATCCGGACACCCTTGGGCGCCACGTAGTCCGTCATCCGCGGGAACTTGTCGACCGAGGTGACCTGGAGGTGCAGGCCCTCGGCGCGGGCGTTCAGCCGCGCCTTCTCGATGTCGTCCACGGCGACCGGGCCCAGCGAGGTCCAGGCGACGTTGGCGAGCAGGCCGAACATGCCGTCCAGGTTCTGGCCGTGCGGCTTGACCAGGCGGTGCGAGAGCAGGTGCAGACGCAGGTAGACGTCGTGCGCGTCCAGCGGCTTGTCGTCGAGCGAGGCGATGACCGTACGGACGGCGACGACCTCCACACCGCGGCGCGGGTCGGGTCCCACGGCCTTCGGGGCAGCCTCGCCGAGCAGCTCGGCGGCGCGCTCGGCGGAGAGCCGCTCGGTGCCCGCGGGACCGGGCTCGGCGGTGAGCTCGGGGGCGGGGAACCAGGTGTCGAGAACGGTGCCGTCGGCGGTGACGGTGGCAAGTCCGGCGGCCACGGCGCCGGTGGAGCGGGCAGGGGTCTGCGAGAGCGTGTCGGTCATGACCAAAACCTAACCGGCCGGGCACCGCACCGGCGAACCGGTCTCAGCGCTCGGCCGGCGTGGTCGGGTCCCCGGCCGCCCCCATCGAGTTCCCATGAGGAACCCACTGTGGCAGCATGAGCCCGCACACGGATGACGGATGGCAGGTGACGGATGACGGGGACCGGGAGGGTACGGACATGACCCAGCGCACCCGCCTCGACGACGCGGACTGCGCCATCGCCCAGGCGCTGGACGTCGTGGGCGACTGGTGGACCCTGCTGATCGTGCGGGACACCGCGCGCGGGGTGCACCGCTTCGACGCGCTCCAGCGGGAGCTGGGAATGTCCCGCAAGGTGCTGACGGAGCGGCTGCGGCTGCTGGTGGACGCGGGGGTGCTGAGGCGCGAGCCGTACCAGGAGCGTCCGGTGCGGTACGAGTACCGGCTCACCCCGCGCGGCAGCGCCCTGCTCCCGGTGCTGATCGCCCTCCAGGACTGGGGGGACACCTGGATCCTCGGAGAAGGAGCGACGATGGCGACCGCCGGTGAGGCATCGAAGGAGGCCGAGCGGGTGCACGGCCTGATCGGCACCCGCGTCCCGGGGATCCGGCTCCCCGGCCCGGACGGAGACCTGCTCGACCCGGTCGATCCGACCGCCGACCGCACCGTCCTGTACTGCTTTCCCGCCGCGTTCGCGGAGCGTGGCTCCTACCCGCCCGGCTGGGCCGGGATCCCTGGGGCCTCGGGCTGCACCCTGGAGTCGTGCACGTACCGCGACCGGCTGGCGGAGTTCACCGCGGCCGGGGCGGCCGTGCACGGGGTCTCCACCCAGCGCCCCGACGAACAGCGGGCGTTCGCCGAGAAGGAGCGGCTGCGCTTCCCGCTGCTCTCGGACGCCGGTCTTGAGCTGACGGCCGCGCTGCGGCTGCCGACCTTCCGTACGGCGGGGGTCAGCAGACTCAAGCGGCTGACGCTGGTGGTGGACCGGGACCGGACCGTGCGCGAGGTGCTGTATCCGGTCACGGACATCGAGGACAGTGTGCGGGCGGCGCTCGCCGCGGTCAGCCGCTGACCCCGGGGACCGAGAGCCGAGGACCGGCGCGTCCCGCGGTCAGCCGCTGACGCCCGGGGCGGCGGCGCCCGGGGCCGGGGCGTCCCGCCCTCCGATGATCCGTACCAGCGTCTCCCGCACCTCCTCAGGGTCGAACGCCCGGCCCGTCAGCAGGAGTTGGATCAGCAGCCCGTCGATGAGGGCCACCAGCGCGCGGGCGGTGGCGGCGTCCCCGCCGACCTGGGCCCTGACGACCTCCACAAAGGCGTCCAGCCACTCGGCGGCGACCGGCCGCAGCGCCTCACGGCGCAGCGCGGCGAGATACAGCTCGTACTCCAGCCGCACCCCGCTCCGGTCCCCCGCGACGAGCCGCTCCAGCAGCGCGGTGAGCCGGACGGCGAGCCCCTCGCCCGGCTCGGCGAGCGCCCGCACCCAGGCCCCGACCGTGGCCCGCGGATGGTCGCTGACCTTCCGCAGGGCCGCGATCAGCAGTTCGTCGAGCGTGGCGAAGTGGTACGTCGTCGAGCCGAGCGGCACATCGGCCTCCGCCGCGACCGAGCGGTGGCTCAGCCCGGCGATGCCGTGATCGCGGACGATCCGGATCGCCGCATCGATGATCCGGTCCCGGCGGCCGGGGTCGTAACGCCGGGCCATCAGTGCGAGCCGCCCAGGTTGAGCAGCACGACCCCGCCGATGACCAGGGCGATGCCGCCGAGCTTCGCCAGGCTCACCGACTCGCCCAGGAAGACCATGCCGATGGCGGCGATGGCGGCGGTGCCGGTGCCGGCCCAGATCGCGTAAGCGGTCCCCACCGAGAGGGACTTGAGCACCTGGGCGAGCAGGACGAAGGCGAGCAGATATCCGGCGGCCGTCGCCAGCGAGGGCCACAGCCGGCTGAATCCTTCGCTGTACTTCATGGCGGTGGTCCCGCCGACCTCTGCGGCGATGGCCGCGGCAAGCAGTACATAGGGCATGCGTACGACCGTACACATCAGCGCCGGGTACGGTGTGCCGTCCGGCAGAATCCGGTACGCGAAACCGGGACGCGAAGTCCGGTATGTGGAGGCCGGTACGTGGAAGCCGGGACGCAGAAGGACCGGAACGCAGAAGTCGGTACGGAGATCCGGGCGCGCGACGCACGGGGGACGGAGTGAGCGGTGGCACAGGACTCGGGGTGGACAGGGGCGTACGGAGGTCCGCCGCAGGCAGGACCTCCGCCCGGGGGCCCGCCCGGCTGGGGCCCGCCGCCCGGCTGGAACCAGCCGCCCGGGGGCCCGCCGGGGTGGGGCGGTCCGCCTCCGCCCCGGGCGCCCAGGCCGGGCGTGATACCCCTGGAGCCGTTGTCGCTCAGCGACATACTCAGCGGCGCCATATCCACGGTCGGCCGCTACTGGAAGCAGCTGCTCGGTATGGCGGCCGCGGTCTACGGCGGCGCCGCCGCCGTCATCGTCGCGGCCCTCGCGATCCTCTACGCGTCGCTCTCGGACCGGATCCACGGGATCACCCACGCGCCGAAGGCGTCCGACGTCGGCTGGGACCAGGCAGGCCCCGTGGTACTCGCGTTCGCCGGGGTCCTGCTGGCCGCCGCGCTGCTGACCACGGTCTGCACGGCGGTGATCTGCGCGGCCTGTGCGACCGTGCTCCAGGAAGCGGTGCTCGGCAGGCCGCTGACCTTCCGGACCGTCTGGCGGCGGGCCTGGTCCCGGGTGGCTCCGCTGATCGGCACCGTACTGCTGAGCGGGCTGATCGTCCTCGTTCCGCTGCTGCTGATCGCGGGGGCTTCGGTCGCCGCCGTGGTCGCCGCGGTCAGCGCGCACAATCCGGCCGTGGCGGTCATCGTGGGGGTGCTCGGCGGGCTCGCCCTGCTGCCGCCGGCCGTCTGGCTGTGGGTGCTCTTCAGCCTGGCCCCGGCCGCCGTGGTGTTCGAGCGGCAGGGACCGGTCGGCGCGCTGCGCAGGTCGGCCCGGCTGGTGCGGGGCGCGTGGTGGCGGATCTGCGGCATCTCACTGCTGGCACTGGCGATCGGCTCCATGGCGGGCTCCTTCGTCCAGCTCCCCTTCACCATGGTGGGGATGTTCCACGGCCAGATGCTGACCCTGGACTCCTCGTCCGACCCGAGCCCCGCCCAGCTGCTGTCCGCGGTCGGCGGCTATCTGACGCTCTCGCTGCTGGGCCAGACACTCAGCCAGATCGTCTCGGTGACCTTCCCGCAGCTGGTGACGGGGCTGCTCTACGTCGACCGGCGGATGCGCACGGAGGAGCTGGGTCCGGTGCTCGCCGAGGCGGCGGGCGCCGGGAGCACCGGACAGCACCCCTCGGACGTCACTCCCCCACGGTGAACCAGGTGGCGCGGGACTTCTTCCACTCGTCGTGGGTGAGGTCCTTCGCCTCCGTGCCGTCCCCGTAGAGGTCGGCGGAGCCGTCGTCGGTGATCAGCTGGGCGCGCGCCCCGGCCGTGTTCAGGTCGGGGACCTCCACCACGGCCTCCCAGCCGCCCGGGTCGCTGGTCGGCAGATCGGCCCGCTTCACCGGGGCGTGCCCGGCGACACCGTCCCAGGAGTAGAGGGCGTACGGATCGGAGTTGTCGTCGGCGGCCCAGGAACCGGCGACGATCAGATACTGGTTGGCGGCGTTCTTGCGGATGTCCCGGACGGAGAGCCCCCCGAGGTCCAGCTCGACCGGTGTGCCGAAGGCGGCCTTCTTGCCGGTGACCACCTTGTCCATGTTGGTGACCGGCACGAGCAGCGCCTTGCCGCCGTTCTCCGGCGGCACCAGCGGGGCGCGGAAGCCGAGGTAGGCCGTGGTGGAGGAGCCGGGTGCGAATTCGAGGCCCTCGATGTTGAATCCGTCGATCTGCTTGGGGACCTGGCCGTCCTCGGTGCCCTTGGCGAATCCGTAGCGGTCGCCGTTGGCCTTGTCCCAGGCGACCAGGTCGTCGCGGAGCCCGGCGTACGAGCCGCCGAAGGACAGCTGGGTGCCGGCCCCCGAGCCGGTGACCTCGGTGGTGAAGATCCGGTTGCGGTCGGGCTTGTACTCGCCGTCCTTGTTGTTGCCGAGCGAACCGGTCCAGTAGACCGTGGAGCCGACCCGGGCCGCCGCCTCGATGTCGATCTCCTTCTTGACCCCGAGCGCGTCGCTGAAGTCCCAGGTGCGCACGGGCGCCCCGGAGGCCGAACCGTCGTAGAGCCGCAGCGTGTTGGACTCGTCGTCGGCGACCAGCACATAGCCGCCGCCGACCGCGACTGCGGCCGAGGCGTCGGAAGAGCCGGTGAAGTACCGGGTGTCCGCGCTGTGCTGGACCGCGGCGGACGCGGCGTAGTGCAGGGTCCTGGTCGCGCTCTTGCCGCCGAGGCCGGTGACCTTGAGGGTGAGATCGGTGTAGCCCCGTGCTCGGGCGGCGACCGTGACCCGGCGGGTCGCTCCGGTGCCCGTGACGGAGACGTCGCCGGTCCCCGCGACGGATGACCTGGAGCTGGCCGAGGCCGCCACGGTGAGCGCGGAGGCGTCCGCCCCGCTCTGCCCGACGGTGACGGTGACGGCGGGGTCGCCGGTGGCGCCGACCGCGCCGGAGAGGTAGGCGGTCTGGAGGGACAGCGTCGGTGTGCCGTAACCCGCCGCGTCCGCGGGGCCGTTGAGGCCGGTGAGGGCCAGGGAGAACAGCCCGGTCACGGCCAGGGCCGCCCCGGCGGTCCTGGCACGGGACGGGCGGCGGAACGGGATGGCGGGGATCTGCACGGGAACCCTCTCGTCGTGGGGGCATCACGGGGACGCGTCGTCGACGAGAAGGCTCCGGTCTCCGCGCCAACGGGGCGCGCACACCGTACGTACAGAAGGCGAACAGCACCATACGGCCCCGGTGCGCGGGAGCACCGGGGCCGTAGAGGATAAGGAGATGCGGCCGATCGGGCCTGCTCTGATCCGGTCAGACGTTGAAGCCGAGCGCGCGCAGCTGCTCACGGCCGTCGTCGGTGATCTTGTCCGGGCCCCACGGCGGCATCCAGACCCAGTTGATCTTCAGCTCGTTGACGATGCCCTCGGTGGCCGACTTCGCCTGGTCCTCGATGACATCGGTCAGCGGGCAGGCCGCGGACGTCAGGGTCATGTCGAGTGTGGCGATATTGGCGTCGTCCACGTGAATGCCGTAGATCAGGCCGAGGTTGACCACGTCGATCCCCAGCTCGGGGTCGACGACGTCGTACAGCGCCTCGCGGACCTCCTCCTCGGAGGCCGGCTTCATCGTGGCGGTCTCGTTCTCGCTCATGCGGTCTTCCCTTCGGACAGCGCCTGCGCCGTCGCGTCCTTCCACGCCATCCAGCTCAGCAGCGCGCACTTCACGCGCGCCGGGTACTTCGAGACGCCGGCGAACGCGACGGCGTCCTCCAGCACCTCCTCCATCGCGTCGTCCGGCTCGATCTGCCCCCTGGACTGCATCAGCTCCAGGAAGGCCGACTGGATCTTCTGGGCCTCGCCCAGCTCCTTGCCGACCAGCAGTTCGTTCATGACGGACGCGCTGGCCTGGCTGATGGAACAGCCCTGCCCCTCGTACGACACGTCCGCGATGCGGTCGCCCTCGTACCGCACCCGCAGCGTGATCTCGTCACCACAGGTCGGGTTCACGTGGTGCACCTCGGCGTCGCCGTCACGGAGACCGCGCCCGTGCGGGTGCTTGTAGTGGTCCAGGATCACTTCCTGGTACATCGAATCCAGCTTCACGATCCAGTCCCTACCCGATGTCGTCGCCGGTGTAGCCGGTCCGGTGGCCCGGCATGGTCCAAACGAACGCTCTAGCCGAAGAAATTCCGTACGTGCTCAAGCCCGTCCGCCAGGGCGTCGACCTCTTCGGGCGTCGAGTACAGATAGAACGACGCTCGCGTCGTCGCGGGAATTCCGTACCGCAGACAGACCGGCCGTGCGCAGTGGTGGCCGACCCGGACCGCGATGCCCTCCTCGTCCAGGACCTGGCCCACATCGTGCGGGTGGATGTCGCCGAGGGTGAAGGAGATCGTCGCCCCGCGGTCCATGGCCGTGGCCGGTCCGATGAACCGCAGGTCCGGGATTTCGGCGAGACGCTTCATCGCGTACTCGGTGAGCGCGTGCTCATGAGCGGCGATCTTGTCCATGCCGATGGAGGACAGATAGTCCACGGCCGCGCCGAGGCCGACGGCCTGGGCGATCGGGGGCGTACCGGCCTCGAACTTGTGCGGTGCGGGCGCGTAGGTCGACGAGTGCATCGAGACGGTCTCGATCATCTCGCCGCCGCCGAGGAACGGCGGGAGGTCCTCAAGGAGCTCCTGACGGCCCCAGAGGACGCCGATCCCGGTCGGGCCGACCATCTTGTGGCCGGTGAAGGCCACGAAGTCGGCCTGGAGCGCCTGTACGTCGAGCAGCATGTGGGGTGCTGCCTGGGAGGCGTCGATGCAGACGAGCGCACCGACCTCCTGGGCGCGCCGGATGATCGCCTCGACCGGGTTGACGGTGCCCATCAGGTTGGAGACCAGCGTGAAGGAGACGATCTTCGTCTTCTCGGTGATGATCTCGTCGACGTTGGACAGGTCGAGGCGGCCGTCGTCGGTGAGGGCGAACCACTTCAGCTTCGCGCCGGTGCGCTGCGAGAGCAGCTGCCACGGCACGATGTTGGAGTGGTGCTCCATCTCGGTGATGACGATCTCGGTCTCGTGGTCGACCCGGTACGGCTCATCGGCCCAGCCGAGCATGTTGGCCACGAGGTTGAGCGACTCGGAGGCGTTCTTGGTGAAGATCACCTCGTCGCGGCTCGGCGCGTTGATGAAGGCGGCGACCTTGTCGCGGGCGCCCTCGTACAGCGCCGTGGCCTCCTCGGCGAGCACATGCACGCCGCGGTGGACGTTGGCGTTGTGCCGCTCGTAGTACTCGTTCAGCGCGTCGAGTACCTGGCGCGGCTTCTGCGAGGTCGCCGCGTTGTCCAGGTAGACGATCTTCTTCCCGTCGTGGACCACCCGATCCAGCAGGGGGAAGTCCTTGCGGATCGCGTCGGTGTCCAGGAGGCCCGGCAGCTGTGTCACGCGACGTCCTCCTCCGGGTTCACTCCGCTCACGGGGGCGCCCTTCGTGTAGGCCTCGTAGCCCTCGTTCTCCAGCTTGTCGGCGAGCTCCGGGCCGCCGGACTCGGCGATCCGGCCGTTGGCGAAGACATGCACGAAGTCGGGCTTGATGTAGCGCAGGATGCGCGTGTAGTGGGTGATCAGCAGGGTGCCGACCTCGCCGCCCTCGCGGACGCGGTTGACGCCGTCGGAGACCTGGCGCAGCGCGTCGACGTCCAGACCGGAGTCCGTCTCGTCGAGGATCGCGATCTTCGGCTTGAGCAGCTCCAGCTGGAGGATCTCGTGGCGCTTCTTCTCTCCGCCGGAGAAGCCCTCGTTGACGTTGCGCTCGGCGAAGGCCGGGTCCATCTGGAGGGTCTCCATGGCCGTCTTGACCTCCTTCACCCAGGTACGGAGCTTCGGCGCCTCGCCGCGGATGGCGGTGGCCGACGTACGCAGGAAGTTGGAGACGGAGACGCCGGGGACCTCGACCGGGTACTGCATGGCGAGGAAGACACCGGCGCGGGCCCGCTCGTCGACGGTCATCTCCAGCACGTCCTCACCGTCGAGGGTGACGGTGCCGCTGGTGATCGTGTACTTGGGGTGCCCCGCGAGGGAGTACGCCAGCGTCGACTTGCCGGAGCCGTTGGGGCCCATGATGGCGTGGGTCTCGCCCTGTTTCACGGTCAGGTCGACGCCCTTGAGGATCTCCTTCGTACCGTTCTCGGTTTCGACGGAGACGTGCAGGTCGCGGATTTCAAGCGTTGCCATGGGTGACTCAGGACTCCTGGGATACGGAGACGAGCACATCGTCCCCTTCGATCTTGACGGGGTAAACGGGCACGGGGCGCGTCGCGGGAAGGCCGGACGGCTTGCCGGTGCGGAGGTCGAAGCGGGAGCCGTGGAGCCAGCACTCGATGGTGCAGTCCTCGACCTCCCCCTCGGAGAGGGAGACATTCGCGTGCGAGCAGATGTCGTTGACCGCGAACACCTCGCCCTCCGTGCGGACCACGGACACCGGCGTGCCGTCGAGCTCCACCCGCTTCGGGGTGTCGTCCTCCAGCTCGCTCAGCGCACAGGCCCTGACGAAGGCGGCCATCAGACGGCTGCCTGCAGCTCGGCGTCGATCTTGTCGAGCAGGCGCTGCTCGACGTCCGGCAGACCGATCTGCTGGACCAGCTCGGCGAAGAAGCCGCGGACCACCAGACGGCGGGCCTCGGCCTCCGGGATGCCGCGCGACTGCAGATAGAAGAGCTGCGAGTCGTCGAAGCGGCCGGTGGCCGACGCGTGGCCCGCGCCGGCGATCTCGCCGGTCTCGATCTCCAGGTTCGGGACCGAGTCGACCCGCGCGCCGTCGGTGAGGACGAGGTTGCGGTTGAGCTCGTACGAGTCGGTGCCCTCGGCCGCGGCCCTGATGAGGACGTCACCGATCCAGACGGCGTGCGCGTCCTGGCCCTGGAGCGCGCCCTTGTAGGCCACGTTGGACCTGCAGTGCGGCGCGTTGTGGTCGACCAGCAGGCGGTGCTCCTGGTGCTGGCCGTGGTCGGTGAAGTAGAGCCCGAGAAGCTCGGCCTCGCCGCCGGGGCCCGCGTACTGCACGCGCGGGTGAAGGCGTACGACGTCGCCGCCGAAGGTGACCACGACCGACTTGAGCGAGGCGTCCCGGCCCACCAGCGCGTTGTGCTGCGCCACATGGACGGCGCCCGGCTCCCAGTCCTGGACCGAGACGACGGTCAGCTTCGCGCCGTCGCCCAGGATGTAGTCCACGTTGGCGGCGAGCACCGCGTCCCCGGTGTGGTCGATGACCACGAGGGCCTCGGCGAAGGCGCCGAGTTCGACGACCTGGTGGCCGTAGGCGACGCCGCCCGCGCCGTGCACCGAGATCCGGATCGGCTCGGTGAGCACGGTCTCCTTGGGCACCGAGACGACCGAGGCCTTCTCGAAGGAGGAGTACGCCTGGGCGGCGACCCGGTCCACCGGGGTGCCGGCCCGGCCGATACGGGCGTCGTCACGGCCGACGGTCTCGACGCGGACGCCCTCGGGCGCCGACACCTCGATCCCGACACCGGAGCCGGTCGCGACGGCGGTGCCGTCGTGCAGGCCCCTGAGCCGCTCCAGCGGGGTGAACCGCCACTCCTCCTCACGCCCGTGGGGGACGGGGAAGTCCGCCACGTCGAAGGAGGGCGGCGCGCTCATCCGGGTGGCGACGGTGGACTCGGCAGCCACCGCGATCGACCCGGACGTGGTGGAACCCGCCGCGGGGGGTCCCCCCTGGACCGGAGCCTCTCGCAGGTCCTTGGGGGAATTCTGAGCCTCAGCCATGGCTGTCGTCGTGCTCGCTTTCTGATGGATACGTCTGGTTCGGGCGAGGGAGGGTCGGGCGGCCGCGGGGCAGCCGCTAGCCGACGGAGCCCTCCATCTGCAGCTCGATCAGCCGGTTGAGCTCCAGGGCGTACTCCATGGGGAGCTCCTTGGCGATCGGCTCGACGAAACCGCGCACGATCATCGCCATCGCCTCGAACTCCGTCATACCGCGGCTCATCAGGTAGAAGAGCTGGTCGTCGGAGACCTTGGAGACGGTCGCCTCGTGGCCCATGGACACGTCGTCCTCACGGACGTCCACATAGGGATAGGTGTCCGAGCGGGAGACCGTGTCGACGAGCAGCGCGTCACAGAGGACGTTCGACTTGGAGCCCTCGGCGCCCTCGCCGATCTCGATCAGACCGCGGTAGGAGGTACGGCCGCCGCCTCGCGCCACCGACTTGGACACGATGTTGGAGGAGGTGTGCGGGGCCATGTGGACCATCTTGGCGCCCGCGTCCTGGTGCTGACCCTCGCCCGCGAAGGCGATCGACAGCGTCTCGCCCTTGGCCTGCTCGCCCATCAGGTAGACGGCCGGGTACTTCATCGTGACCTTGGAGCCGATGTTGCCGTCGACCCACTCCATGGTCGCGCCCTCGTACGCCACGGCACGCTTGGTGACGAGGTTGTAGACGTTGTTCGACCAGTTCTGGATCGTCGTGTAGCGGCAGCGGCCGCCCTTCTTCACGATGATCTCGACGACCGCGCTGTGCAGCGAGTCGGAGGAGTAGATCGGGGCGGTGCAGCCCTCGACGTAGTGGACGTAGGCGTCCTCGTCGACGATGATCAGCGTCCGCTCGAACTGGCCCATGTTCTCCGTGTTGATACGGAAGTAGGCCTGGAGCGGG
The DNA here is from genome assembly GCF_053612185.1 of Streptomyces sp. NPDC054757. Classification (NCBI taxonomy): domain Bacteria; kingdom Bacillati; phylum Actinomycetota; class Actinomycetes; order Kitasatosporales; family Streptomycetaceae; genus Streptomyces; species Streptomyces sp. NPDC054757. Next base: position 18,657 of record NZ_JBSHBW010000043.1, on the reverse strand, counting down.
ATCTCGACGTGCACGCCCTTCGGCACGTAGATGAAGGAACCGCCGGACCACACGGCCGAGTTCAGCGAGGCGAACTTGTTGTCGCCGACCGGGATGACGGTGCCGAAGTACTCCTGGAAGAGCTCCGGGTGCTCCTTCAGAGCGGTGTCGGTGTCCATGAAGATGACACCCTTCGACTCCAGCTCCTCGTTGATCTGGTGGTAGACGACCTCGGACTCGTACTGGGCGGCGACACCCGCGACGAGGCGCTGCTTCTCCGCCTCCGGGATGCCGAGCTTGTCGTACGTCTTCTTGATGTCCTCCGGCAGGTCCTCCCAGGACTCCGCCTGCTTCTCGGTGGACCGCACGAAGTACTTGATGTTGTCGAAGTCGATGCCCGACAGGTCCGAGCCCCAGCTCGGCATGGGCTTCTTGCCGAAGAGCTTGAGCCCCTTGAGACGCAGCTTCAGCATCCACTCGGGCTCGTTCTTCTTCGCCGAGATGTCACGGACGACAGCTTCGGACAGGCCGCGCTTGGCCGCTGCGCCTGCCACGTCGGAGTCGGCCCAGCCGAATTCGTACGTGCCCAGGCCCTCAAGTTCGGGGTGGGCAGTCTCCGTGGGGAGAGTCATGCGGGGTTCCTCCCGGCCGTGCTGGTGGATGCTGAATCGGTGGTCTGGTGGCTGGTCTTGGGAATGAACGTCGTGCACACACCGTCGCCGTGGGCGATGGTGGCCAGCCGCTGCACATGGGTCCCGAGCAGACGGGAGAAGACCTCGGTCTCCGCCTCGCAGAGCTGCGGGAACTGTTCGGCGACATGGGCCACCGGGCAGTGGTGCTGGCAGAGCTGCTCGCCGACCGGGGCGCTTCGCGCTGTAGCAGCGTACCCGTCGGCGGTCAATGCCCTGGCGAGAGCCTCGGCGCGGTTCTCGGGCGCCGCGGCCTCGACGGCCGCGCGGTACTCCTCGGCCTGGGCGGCGAGCCGGTCACGGGCGAACGCCATGACCTCCTCGTCGCCCGAGCGCCGGGCGATCCACCGCAGCGCGTCGGCGGCGAGCTGGTCGTAGGACTGGTCGAAGGCGTCGCGGCCGCAGTCGGTCAGCGCGAAGACCTTCGCGGGGCGTCCGCGGGTCCGCGCGCCGTACACCCGCTGCTCACGGGGGGCGACCACATCGTCGGTGACCAGGGCGTCGAGATGACGGCGGACCGCTGCCGGGGTGAGCCCCAGGCGTCCCGCCAGCTCGGTGACGGTGGACGGGCCGTGGTCCAGGATGGAGCGCGCGACCCGGTTGCGCGTGGAGCGCTCACCGGTCGCGAGTTCCTCCTGGGGAGCCTCGCCAACGTTTTTCACAACGCCATTGTTGCGTAATTCACCGGCCTGCGACAAGTAAAGATCGGGACCCTCAGCGGTGTCCTCGATCACTTAGGGTTACCTAAACAGGGCCGGATGCCCGTCCCCGCAAGGGCTCCGCCCCCTGGAGGATCCGCGCCACGCACGCTTCGTAGACTCCCCCGTATGAGTACAGATCCCGCCGTTGAGGTCCGCGGCCTCGTCAAGCGGTACGGCGCCAAGACCGCGGTGGACGGGCTGGACCTCACGGTCGGTGCGGGCACCGTCACCGCCGTACTCGGGCCCAACGGCGCAGGCAAGACCACCACCGTCGAGACCTGCGAGGGGTACCGCAGGGCCGACGGCGGCACGGTCCGGGTCCTGGGCCTCGACCCCATGGCCGACGCCGCCCGGCTGCGCCCCAGGATCGGGGTCATGCTCCAGTCCGGCGGCATCTACTCCGGCGCCCGCGCCGACGAGATGCTCCGCCACATGGCGAAGCTGCACGCGCACCCGCTCGACGTCGGCACGCTGATCGAGCGGCTCGGCCTGGAGAGCTGCGGCCGTACGACGTACCGCAGGCTCTCCGGCGGACAGCAGCAGCGGCTCTCCCTCGCGATGGCCGTGGTGGGCCGTCCCGAGCTGGTCTTCCTGGACGAGCCGACCGCCGGGCTCGACCCGCAGGCCCGCAGGTCCACCTGGGACCTCGTACGGGAACTGCGCGCGGACGGCGTGACGACGGTGCTCACCACCCACTTCATGGACGAGGCCGAGCAGCTCGCCGACGAGGTGGCGATCATCGACGCGGGCCGCGCCGTCGTGCACGGCTCCCCCGAGGAGCTGTGCCGGGGCGGCGCCGAGAACACCCTGCGCTTCGGCGGACGGCCGGGGCTCGACGTCGGCTCGCTGCTGAAGGCGCTCCCGGACGGCTCGGCCGCCACCGAACCGACCCCGGGCAGCTACCGGATCACCGGTACCGTCGACCCCCAGCTGCTCGCCACCGTCACCTCCTGGTGCGCCCAGCACGGGGTGATGCCGGACCGTATCGCGGTCGAGCGCCACACCCTCGAAGACGTCTTCCTGGAACTGACCGGCAAGGAGCTGCGCGCATGAGCGCCGGTACGTACACCCCCCGGCCGGGCGCCGCCCCGCTGTCGCGCATGATCGCCGCGCAGACCGCCTTCGAGACCAGGATGCTGCTGCGCAACGGTGAGCAGCTGCTGCTGACCGTGATCATCCCGTCGCTGCTGCTGGTCCTCTTCTCCGCCGTCGACATCGTCGACACGGGCGCCGGCAGGTCGGTGGACTTCCTGGCCCCGGGCATCCTGGCGCTCGCCGTGATGTCCACGGCCTTCACCGGCCAGGCCATCGCGACCGGTTTCGAGCGCAGGTACGGGGTGCTCAAGCGGCTCGGCGCCTCACCACTCCCGCGCTGGGCGCTGATGACGTCGAAGACGCTGTCCGTGATCGTCACCGAGATCCTGCAGATCGCCCTGCTGACCGTGATCGCGCTGCTGCTGGGCTGGTCGCCCCACGGCAGCCCGTTCGCCGTTCTGCTGCTGCTCGTCCTCGGTACGGCGGCCTTCTCGGGTCTCGGTCTGCTGATGGCGGGGACGCTCAAGGCGGAGGCCACCCTGGCGGCGGCCAATCTGGTCTTCCTGCTGCTGCTCGTCGGCGGCGGGGTGATCGTCCCGATGGACAAGTTCCCCGGCGGTGTCAGGTCCGTACTGGAGCTGCTGCCGGTCTCGGCGCTCTCCGACGGGCTGCGGGACGTCCTGCAGCACGGCGCGGCGATGCCGTGGGGAGATCTGGGGATCGTCGCGGTGTGGGCGGTGCTGGGCCTCGGCGCGGCCGGCCGGTTCTTCCGCTGGGAGTGAGCGGCCGGGAGGAGCGAGCGGCCGCTGGGAGTGAGCGGCCGGGAGCGGTGACCGGGCAGGCCGTCCAGTTCGCCCGGTCCGGCTGGAAAGCGCCCACCCGCGAAAAGGGCGCCCCTCGTGAAAGTACGCACAAGCGCCCGGCCTACGATGTCCCCGTGCCGAAACTGACCCGCGCCGAAGCCGTTGGCGCTGTGCGCAATCCGCTCGCCTTCATCGCCGCCCGCTGGACTCCGCAGCCCCGGACCGTCCGGCGCGCGGCGCTCGCCGCGCTGGTGATGTCGGTCGTCATCGTCGTCACCGGCGGCGCGGTCAGACTGACCAGCTCCGGGCTCGGCTGCCCGACCTGGCCCAAGTGCACCGACCAGAGCCTCACCGCGACCAGCGAGATGGGCTTCCACGGCGCTATCGAGTTCTCCAACCGGATGCTCACGTACGTGCTGTGCGCCGCGGTCGGCTGGGCGATCATCGCGGCCCGCTCGGCGAAGCCCTGGCGCCGCTCGGTGACCCGGCTCGGCTGGGCGCAGTTCTGGGTCGTCATGGGCAACGCGGTGCTGGGCGGCATCGTGGTCCTGGTCGGGCTCAACCCGTACACCGTGGCCGCGCACTTCCTGCTGTCCACCGCGCTGATCACGGTCGCGGCGCTGACCTGGCAGCGGACCCGCGAGGGCGACGCGGCCCCGCGTCCCCTGGTGGGCCGGGCGGTCGTCCAGCTGACCTGGCTGCTCGTGGTGGCGGCCGGGGCCCTGATCGCGGTCGGCACGGTCGTCTCCGGTGCGGGACGGCACGCGGGCGACTCCAGCGAGGTGGAGCGCATCCCGGTCGACTGGTCGATGATCGCGCAGCTGCACGCCGACTTCGCCTGGGTCGTGGTCGCGCTCACGGCGGCCCTCTGGTTCGTACTGAAGGCGGTCGACGCGCCCGTCGGGCCGCTGCACCGGGCCCGTGACCTCTTCCTGATCCTGATGGCCCAGGGCGTGATCGGCTATGTCCAGTACTTCACCCACACCCCCGAGATCCTGGTCGGGCTGCACATGTTCGGTGCGACGCTGGTGTGGATCGGCGTGATGCGGGTGCTGCTCTCGCTCCGCGAACGGCCGCTCACCGGCGCGGAGATCCCCGCACAGACCGAGGACGCGGCGCTCACGACGGTCTGACCCGCTCCGCCGGGTCCGTGGACGCGCCTTCGAGTCCGTAGACGCGCCGCGCGTTTCCCGCCGCGATCATCCCGGCGACCCGGGTGGCGTCCCGGTGCGAACAGACACCTTCGTCGACCCAGCCGCCCAGCGTCCTGGCCAGCGCCTCGCGGAACACCCGCGCCCGCACCACATGCAGCTCCGGAAGCCCCCGGGCGCCGCTGGAGAACAGCAGCTTCCCGAAGGGCGCCAGCTCCAGGATCTCCGCGAGCACGGTGGCGGCCCGTGCCCCGGTGTGCGCCAGGGCCGGGCCCAGGTCCGCGTACACATGCGGGTGGACGCCGGCCAGCTGCGCGGCCTGCCGGTGGTACGGATAGCCGTGCAGCAGCACCAGATCGGTGCCGAGTCCGGTCGCCGCCGCTACGAAGTCGGTCAGCAGCAGCGGGTCGCAGGCCCCGATATGCAGCTGGAGCGGGCGCCCGGACGCCACCGCGTTCCACAGCAGATGGCGCAGCAGCACCGGATCGGTGAGGCTGCCGCCGACCCGGCGGTCCGCGAGCCACCGGCCGGCGGCGCCGCGCACCTCGCCGGCGCCCGGCGGGTCGGGTGCGAGAGCGGGCCCCTGCCGTAAGGAGGCGACCGAGCTGAAGGCCACGGCCGAGCCGGCCGCTCCGTGCACCGCCTCGGCCAGATTGGCGAGGAAGGAGTCGACGGTGCCCGAGGTGTCGGCGACCTGCTCGGCGAGGAGTTCGAGCCGGACGATCTCATGGGCGTCGGCGCCGCCGGCCGCCGCGATCTCGGCGGGTCCCGTGAGGTCGCCGGGCAGCCCGGTGTCCACCAGATACGTGGTGATCCCGCTGCCCCGCAGCAGCCGTCTGCCCACTTCGAGGACGCCCAGCTCCCGGCGGCGGGCGAGATAGCGGGCGGGGGCGCAGTGCGGTTCGAGACCGAGCAGCGGCGGGCACCAGCGGCGCACCGCGAAACCGGTCTGGGTGTCGAAGAAGGTGGTGCCGGGGGCCGGCGGCCCGGGGGCCCTGCCGAGGTGCGCCTCGAAGGTCCCGAGGCCGAGCTCGGTACGGAGCACACCGTGGCAGTACTGGTCCACCAGACAGGGTGTCTCGATCATCCGGGCCTCCGCTTCGGGCTGTTACGCAAGCCCTAACGGGGAAACCGGCCCCCAGGTGTTGCCCTCAGCCGTCCGCGCCGGCCCGGCCGCCGCCGAGCTGGATGCCCGCCATCCGCTTCCACTCGTAGGGCCCGGTGCGGACCCTGGCCGCGAGTTCGCCGTCGAAGGACTCCTGGACGGTGACCCCGGCCTGCTCGGCCGCGCTCTGCGCCATGGCGTACGAGGGCGCCACCAGGTCGCCCCAGCCGCCGTCCTCGCCCACCAGCACGATGCGGGCCCCGCGCTCACCGATGTACGCGAGCTGCGCCTCGGCGCCGCCGTGCTCCCGGCCGAACGCCTTGATCTGCCCGGCGAGCCTGGCCGTACGCCGGGCCAGCCGGGCCGCCTTCCGGTCGGCCCCGGCGTCCCGCTTCTCGTCAACGTCAACCTGCGTGTCTGCCATGGCCGCATGCTACTAGCGGGTAGCACCACGCGCGACGGGCGGGCGCAGTGGCGTGAACCACTGCGCCCGCCCGTCGGCAGGAGGTGTGAACGGGGACCGGCCTCGTCCCGGCGTCAGCGCAGGAAGGGGTCCACAGCGACCGCCACGAAGAGCAGCGACACATAGGTGATGGACCAGTGGAACAGGCGCATCTCCTTGAGCTTGGCGCCCGTCACCCCCTTCTTGGCCCGGCCCCGCAGCGCGTGGGCCTCCCGCAGCCAGAAGGCGCCGGACAGCACGGCGACCACCGTGTAGAACCAGCCCGTGTAGCCCAGCGGGGTCAGCAGCAGCGAGACGACGACCATCGCCCAGCTGTAGATGACGATCTGCTTGGCCACGACCTGGTTGGTGGCGATGACCGGCAGCATCGGGACCCCGACGCGGGCGTAGTCGTCCTTGACCCGCATCGACAGCGGCCAGTAGTGGGGCGGCGTCCAGAAGAACATCACCAGGAAGAGGATGACCGGGGCCCAGGACATGGAGTCCGTGACCGACGACCAGCCGATGAGCACCGGCATACAGCCCGCGATACCGCCCCAGACGATGTTCTGCGAGGTCCGGCGCTTGAGGATCATCGTGTAGACGACCACGTAGAAGAGGAGAGCGCCCAGCGAGAGCGCCGCCGAGAGCCAGTTGACGAGCAGCCCGAACCAGAGCGTGGAGACCGTGGCCAGCGCGAAGGCGAAGACCAGGCATTCGCGGGGCGAGACCATGCCGGTGACCAGCGGGCGCTGCGAGGTCCGGTCCATCACCGCGTCGATGTCGCGGTCGATGTACATGTTGAACGCGTTGGCACCGCCGGCGGAGAGGTAACCGCCGAGGCAGGTCGCCAGGACCAGCCACAGATTGGGCACGCCCTGCTTCGCCAGGAACATCACCGGAACGGTGGTGATCAGCAGCAGTTCGATGATCCGCGGCTTGGTGAGCGCCACAAAACCCTTGACACGGGCCCCGAACGGCCGGTGGGCCCCCGGGCTGGGAGTCAGGACGACCCCTGCGGGTCGGGACTCGACGGCCGTCACGTACACCCCTGACAGAGAATTTCCCAGCAAGTTCCGGCCGTGAAGAGCCGGTAAGGACTTGCGCGTACCACGCCACTCTAGACGTTGCCCCTACGCCGCCATCCCCGGGGGTGCGGTCGTGTTGGCCCTGTCGGCACGGGCCCGGAAGGCCGCTCATGCGAGCGCGGTCGCGCCCTTCGACGGGCGGATCGGCGGCCGTGACCGCACCCTGGGAAGTGTCTGTCTGCCACCGGCGGGAAGTCGAAAAGACGGGCGTTGCGGCGGGGGTAGGCTCGACAACGCCCGGTGCACCGAACGTAACCGGGATTACATATGTGGAGAGGAGCCCTGACCCAGGGTGAGTACCAAGCCGACCACCACTGATCTCGCGTGGACCGAATTGGACCAGCGGGCCGTCGACACCGCCCGCGTGCTGGCCGCGGACGCCGTACAGAAGGTCGGCAACGGCCATCCCGGTACGGCCATGAGCCTGGCCCCGGCCGCGTACACCCTCTTCCAGAAGGTGATGCGGCACGACCCGGCGGACCCCGAGTGGACCGGCCGTGACCGGTTCGTCCTCTCGGCCGGCCACTCCTCGCTGACCCTCTACACCCAGCTCTACCTGGCCGGCTTCGGTCTGGAGCTGGCGGACCTGGAGGCGTTCCGCACCTGGGGCTCGAAGACCCCGGGGCACCCGGAGTACGGGCACACCGCCGGTGTGGAGACCACGACAGGGCCGCTGGGCCAGGGTGTCGCCAACGCGGTCGGCATGGCCATGGCGGCGCGGTACGAGCGCGGTCTCTTCGACCCGGAGGCGGCCCCCGGCACCTCCCCGTTCGACCACTTCATCTACGCGATCGCCGGCGACGGCTGCCTCCAGGAGGGCATCTCCTCCGAGGCCTCGTCGCTCGCGGGCCACCAGAAGCTCGGCAACCTCGTCCTGCTGTGGGACGACAACCACATCTCGATCGAGGGCGACACCGAGACCGCGGTGTCCGAGGACACCTGCGCGCGCTACGAGGCGTACGGCTGGCACGTCCAGCGGGTGGCCCCGAAGGCGGACGGCGACCTCGACCCGGAGGCGCTGTACGAGGCGCTCCAGGCCGCCAGGGCCGAGACCGGGCGCCCGTCGTTCATCGCGATGCGCTCGATCATCGCCTGGCCCGCGCCGAACGCCCAGAACACCGGCGCCGCGCACGGCTCGGCACTCGGCGACGAAGAGGTCGCCGCGACCAAGAGGATCCTGGGCTTCGACCCGGAGAAGTCCTTCGACGTGGCAGACGAGGTCCTGGCGCACACCCGCGCCGCGCTGGACCGCGGCCGTGAGGCCAAGGCCGTCTGGGAGAAGGGCTTCGCCGCCTGGCGCACCGCCAACCCGGAGCACGCCGCCCGCTTCGACCGGGTCAGGGCGGGCGAGCTGCCCGAGGGCTGGACGAAGGAGCTTCCCGTCTTCGAGACCGGGACCTCCCTGGCCACCCGCGCCGCTTCCGGCAAGGTGCTCGAAGCGCTGGGCGGTGCCATCCCGGAGCTGTGGGGCGGCTCGGCCGACCTCGCCGGGTCGAACAACACGACGATCGACAAGACGTCGTCGTTCCTGCCCGAGGGCAACCCGCTGCCGGGCGCCGACCCGTACGGCCGCACGGTCCACTTCGGTATCCGTGAGCACGCCATGGCCGCGGAGATGAACGGCATCGCGCTGCACGGCAACACCCGTATCTACGGCGGCACCTTCCTGGTGTTCTCCGACTACATGCGCAACGCCGTCCGGCTCTCGGCGCTGATGCACCTGCCGGTCACCTATGTGTGGACGCATGACTCGGTCGGTGTCGGCGAGGACGGTCCGACCCACCAGCCGGTGGAGCACCTGGCCGCGCTGCGCGCCATCCCGGGTCTGAACCTGATCCGCCCGGCGGACGCCAACGAGACGGTCATCGCCTGGCGCGAGGTCCTCCAGCGCTACACCAAGGTGTTCGGCAAGGGCGCCCCGCACGGCTTCGCGCTCACCCGTCAGGGTGTGCCGGTGTACGAGGCGAACGACGACGTGGCCAAGGGCGGCTATGTCCTGTTCGATGCCGAGGGCGGCGCGCCCGAGGTCGTCCTCATCGGCACCGGTTCCGAGGTCCAGCTGGCCGTGGAGGCGCGTGAGCAGCTCCAGGCCGCCGGCGTGCCGACCCGGGTGGTCTCGATGCCGTGCGTCGAGTGGTTCGAGGAGCAGGACCAGGCGTACCGCGACTCGGTGCTGCCGCCGTCCGTCAGGGCGCGGGTGGCCGTCGAGGCCGGTATCGGTCTGACCTGGCACCGCTTCGTGGGTGACGCGGGGCGGATCGTCTCGCTGGAGCACTTCGGTGCCTCCGCCGACGGAAAACTCCTCTTCCGCGAGTTCGGCTTCACCGCCGACGCGGTCGCCGCCGCCGCCCGGGAATCGCTCGAAGCCGTCGCGCGCTGACGCTTACATACAGACAAGTAGGAGATGTAATTCTCATGACGGACGCACTCAAGCGCCTCTCCGACGAAGGCGTCGCGATCTGGCTCGACGACCTTTCGCGCAAGCGCATCACATCCGGCAACCTCGCGGAGCTGATCGACCAGCAGCACGTGGTGGGTGTCACCACCAACCCGTCGATCTTCCAGAAGGCGATCTCCCAGGGCGACGGCTACGACCAGCAGCTGTCCGACCTCGCGGCCCGGCGGGTCTCCGTCGAGGAGGCCGTCCGCATGATCACGACGGCGGACGTACGTGACGCCGCCGACATCCTGCGCCCGGTCTTCGACGCGACGGACGGCCAGGACGGCCGGGTCTCGATCGAGGTCGACCCGCGGCTCGCCCACAACACCAAGGCCACCGCCGCCGAGGCCAAGCAGCTCGCCTGGCTGGTGGACCGGCCGAACACGCTCATCAAGATCCCGGCGACCGAGGCCGGCCTGCCCGCCATCACCGAGACCATCGGCCGGGGCATCAGCGTCAACGTCACGCTGATCTTCTCGCTGGAGCGCTACCGCGCGGTCATGGACGCCTTCCTGGCGGGCCTGGAGAAGGCCAAGGCCGCGGGCCTGGACCTCTCCAAGATCCACTCGGTCGCCTCCTTCTTCGTGTCCCGGGTGGACACCGAGATCGACAAGCGTCTCGACGGCCTGGGCACCGACGAGGCCAAGGCGCTCAAGGGCAAGGCCGCCGTCGCCAACGCGCGCCTCGCCTACCAGGCGTACGAGGAGGTCTTCTCCTCCGACCGCTGGGCCGCGCTCGACAAGGCGCACGCCAACAAGCAGCGCCCGCTCTGGGCGTCGACCGGTGTCAAGGACCCGGCCTACCGCGACACGATGTACGTCGTGGACCTGGTCGCGCCCAACACGGTGAACACCATGCCGGAGGCGACGCTCGACGCCACGGCCGACCACGGCGAGGTGACCGGCGACGCGGTCTCCGGCACCTACGAGCAGGCACGCGCCGACCTCGATGCCGTGGAGAAGCTCGGGATCTCGTACGACGACGTCGTACAGGTCCTTGAGGACGAGGGAGTCGAGAAGTTCGCGACCTCCTGGACCGACCTGCTCAAGTCCACTGAGGCAGAGCTCAAGCGCCTCGCCCCGTCGGAGGGCTGAAACCTTGTCAAGCAGCAACCCGCTGCGTGACGCTGCGGACCGACGGCTCCCGCGTATCGCGGGGCCGTCGGGCCTGGTCATCTTTGGCGTCACGGGTGATTTGTCCCGTAAAAAGCTGATGCCCGCTGTCTACGACCTGGCCAACCGCGGCCTGCTTCCGCCGGGCTTCTCGCTCATCGGATTCGCACGCCGCGACTGGGAGGACGAGGACTTCGCCCAGGTCGTCCACGACTCCGTCAAGGAGCACGCGCGGACGCAGTTCCGTGAGGAGGTCTGGCAGCAGCTCATCCAGGGCATGCGCTTCGTCCAGGGCGACTTCGACGACGACACGGCCTTCGCCACCCTCAAGGCGACCATCGAGGAGCTGGACAAGCAGCAGGGCACGGGAGGCAACTTCGCCTTCTACCTGTCGGTCCCGCCCAAGTTCTTCCCCAAGGTCGTCCAGCAGCTCAAGAAGCACGGACTCGCCGACCAGCAGAACGGCTCCTGGCGCCGTGCGGTCATCGAGAAGCCGTTCGGCCACGACCTGAAGAGCGCCCAGGAGCTCAACCAGGTCGTGCACGAGGTCTTCCCGCCGAACGAGGTCTTCCGGATCGACCACTACCTCGGCAAGGAGACCGTCCAGAACATCCTGGCGCTCCGCTTCGCCAACACCCTCTTCGAGCCGATCTGGAACCGGTCGTACGTCGACCATGTCCAGATCACCATGGCCGAGGACATCGGCATCGGCGGCCGGGCCGGTTACTACGACGGCATCGGCGCCGCCCGTGACGTCATCCAGAACCACCTGCTCCAGCTGCTCGCGCTGACCGCGATGGAGGAGCCCGCCTCCTTCGACGCCACCGCGCTGGTGGCCGAGAAGACCAAGGTGCTGGGCGCCGTCAGGCTGCCCAAGGACCTCGGCAAGGAGACCGTGCGCGGCCAGTACGCCGCGGGCTGGCAGGGCGGCGAGCAGGCCGTCGGCTACCTCCAGGAAGACGGCATCGACCCCAAGTCGACGACCGACACCTACGCCGCGGTGCGGCTGGAGATCGACAACCGCCGCTGGGCGGGCGTCCCCTTCTACCTCCGCACCGGCAAGCGTCTGGGCCGCCGCGTCACCGAGATCGCCGTCGTCTTCCAGCGCGCCCCGCACTCCCCCTTCGACCACACGGCGACGGAGGAGCTGGGCCAGAACGCGATCGTCATCCGCGTCCAGCCCGACGAGGGCATCACCATGCGGTTCGGCTCCAAGGTGCCCGGCACCTCGATGGAGATCCGGGACGTGTCGATGGACTTCGCGTACGGCGAGTCCTTCACCGAGTCCAGCCCCGAGGCGTACGAGCGGCTCATCCTCGATGTGCTGCTCGGCGACTCGAACCTCTTCCCGCGTCTGGAGGAGGTCGAGCAGTCCTGGCGGATCCTCGACCCGATCGAGCACTACTGGGACACCCACGGAAAGCCCGCGCAGTACGAGTCGGGCACCTGGGGACCGGCCGAGGCGGACGAAATGCTCGCACGAGAAGGACGGAGCTGGCGCCGGCCATGAAAATCGATCTGACGGAAACCACAGCCAGCAAGGTCAACAAGGCACTGGTGGAAGGGCGCCGCGCCGTCGGCACCCCCGCCGTCGGCATGGTGCTGACCCTCGTCATCGTGACCGACGAGGAGAACGCCTACGACGCGCTCAAGGCCGCCAACGAGGCATCGCGCGAGCACCCCTCACGCACCCTCGTGGTCGTCAAGCGGGTCTCCCGCTCCCCGCGCGACCGGGCCACGGCCCGGCTCGACGCGGAGATCCGGGTCGGCACGGACGCGGGCAGCGGCGAGACCGTCGTCCTGCGGATGTACGGCGAGGTGCTGCACCACGCCCAGTCGGTGGTGCTGCCGCTGCTGCTGCCGGACGCCCCCGTGGTGGTCTGGTGGCCGGTGAACGCGCCGCTCGACCCGGCGAAGGACCCGCTGGGCGCGCTGGGCCAGCGCCGGGTCACCGACTCGTACGCGGCCGAGCAGCCCATCGCGGAGCTGACCGCCCGCGCCTCCGCCTACTCACCGGGCGACACGGACCTCTCGTGGTCGCGCATCACCCCCTGGCGTTCGATGCTCGCCGCGGCCCTGGACCAGGTGCCGAGCCGGGTGAAGGGCGCCGAGGTGGAGGGCGAGGAGTTCAATCCGAGCTGTGAGCTGCTCGCCATGTGGCTCGCCGACCGGCTGGACGTACCGGTGACCCGTTCGATCTCGTCCGGGCCCGGTCTCACGGCCGTACGGATGCAGACCGACCACGGCGACATCGTGCTGGACCGCCCCGACGGTTCGCTGGCCACGCTCTGCATGGAGGGCCAGCCGGACCGCGCGGTGGCCCTGAAGCGCCGGGAGACCTCGGAGCTGCTCGCCGAGGAGCTGCGCAGGCTGGACCCGGACGACACCTACGCCGCCTCGCTGAAGTTCGGCGTGGACCGGCTGGTCACCCCCGCGCAGAAGAAGCCGGAGAACGGGGCGGCCTCCGGCTCGGGTGACACCGCGGACTCCGCGGACGAGTCCGGAAAGGCCACCGCGAAGAAGGCACCCGCGAAGAAGGCGGCATCGAAGTGAGTGCTCCGCAGCTCGTCGTCCACCGCGACAAGGAGCTGATGGCCGAGGCCGCGGCGGCCCGGCTGATCACAAGGATCGTGGACGCCCAGGCGGCCCGCGGCTCCGCTTCGGTGGTGCTCACCGGCGGGCGCAACGGCAACGGGCTGCTCGCGGCCCTCGCCCAGGCCCCCGCCCGGGACGCCGTCGACTGGTCGCGGATCGATCTGTGGTGGGGCGACGAGCGCTTCCTGCCGGAGGGCGATCCCGAGCGGAACGTCACCCAGGCACGGGCGGCGCTGCTCGACTCGGTGGGTGTGGCCCCCGAGCGGGTGCACGCCATGGCCGCTTCGGACGGCCCGCACGGCAACGACGTGGAGGCGGCCGCGGCCGCGTACGCGGCGGAACTCGCCGCAGCCGCGGGGCCCGGGGACCACGGCGATGTGCCGTCGTTCGACGTGCTGATGCTGGGGGTGGGCCCGGACGCCCATGTGGCCTCGCTCTTCCCCGAGCTGCCGGGCGTACGGGAGACCGTACGCACCGTCGTCGGTGTGCACGGCGCGCCCAAGCCGCCCCCCGTCCGGCTGTCGCTGACGCTGCCCGCGATCCGGGCCGCACACGAGGTGTGGCTGCTCGCGGCCGGCGAGGACAAGGCGGGGGCCGCCGCTCTCGCCCTCTCCGGGACCGGGGAGATCCAGGCGCCCGCTGCGGGCGCCCGGGGCCTCAGCAGGACGCTGTGGCTGCTGGACACGGCGGCCGCCTCTCAGCTGCCGCCGCAGCTCTACCGGCCGGCCACCGCCTGACCGTACGGCACCGCACGGAACAGGACCGGCTCGCACCCCCTCGGCAGGGAGTGCGGGCCGGTCCTCTTCTGTCCCCGTACCGCTACTGCCTGGCCCGCAGCGTGCGGTAGGTGTCGATCAGCGTGGCGGTGGAGCTGTCCAGGTCGGCGCCGTCCCGGCCGCCGGTGAGGAGCGGCTCGATCTTCTTGGCGAGCACCTTGCCGAGCTCCACGCCCCACTGGTCGAAGGAGTCGATGTTCCAGATGGCGCCCTGGACGAAGACCTTGTGCTCGTAGAGCGCGATCAGCTGTCCCAGCACGGACGGGGTGAGCGTGCCGGCGAGGATCGTGGACGTCGGGTGGTTGCCCCGGAACGTCTTGTGCGGGACCAGCTCTTCGGCGACGCCCTCGGCCCGTACCTCGTCGGGTGTCTTACCGAAGGCCAGGGCCTGGGTCTGGGCGAAGAAGTTCGCCATCAGCAGGTCGTGCTGGGCCTCCAGACCGGCCGTCAGGTCCTCGACGGGCCTGGCGAAGCCGATGAAGTCCGCCGGGACGACCTTGGTGCCCTGGTGCAGCAACTGGTAGTACGCGTGCTGGCCGTTGGTGCCGGGCGTCCCCCAGACGACCGGGCCCGTCTGCCAGTCGACCGGATTGCCGTCACGGTCGACGGACTTGCCGTTGGACTCCATGTCCAGCTGCTGGAGGTACGCGGTGAACTTGGAGAGGTAGTGCGAGTACGGCAGGACCGCGTGCGACTGGGCGTCGAAGAACGCGCCGTACCAGACGCCCAGCAGGCCGAGCAGGAGCGGGATGTTCTCCTCGGGCGGCGCGGTGCGGAAGTGCTCGTCGATCAGGTGGAAGCCGTCGAGCATCTCGCGGAAGCGTTCCGGGCCGATCGCGATCATCAGCGAGAGGCCGATCGCCGAGTCGTAGGAGTAGCGGCCGCCGACCCAGTCCCAGAACTCGAACATGTTGGCCGTGTCGATACCGAAGTCCTCGACCTTCTCGGCATTCGTCGACAGCGCCACGAAGTGCTTGGCCACGGCGTCCTGACCGGCCCTCAGGCCGGTCAGCAGCCAATTGCGCGCGGAGGTCGCGTTGGTGATGGTCTCGATGGTGGTGAAGGTCTTGGAGGCGATGATGAAGAGCGTCTCCGCCGGGTCCAAGTCCCTTACGGCCTCGTGCAGATCGGCCCCGTCGACATTGGAGACGAAGCGGACCGTCAGCTCGCGGTCGGTGAAGGAGCGCAGCGCCTCGTACGCCATCGCCGGGCCCAGATCGGAGCCGCCGATACCGATGTTGACGACGTTCTTGATGCGCTTGCCGGTGTGGCCGGTCCACTCCCCCGACCTGACCTTGCCGGAGAAGGCGGCCATCTTGTCGAGCACGGCGTGCACGGCGGGCACGACGTTCTCCCCGTCCACCTCGATGACCGCTCCGCGCGGGGCGCGGAGCGCGGTGTGCAGCACCGCGCGGTCCTCGGTGGTGTTGATCTTCTCGCCGCGGAACATGGCGTCGCGCAGCCCGGCCACCCCGGCGGCGTCGGCCAGCTCACGGAGCAGGCCGAGCGTCTCGTCGGTCACCAGATGCTTGGAGTAGTCCAGATACAGATCGCCGGCCCGGAGCGTGTAGCTGCTCCCCCGCTCCGGGTCCCGGTCGAACAGCTCCCTGAGGCGCGTGTCGCCCAGCTGCTCCCGGTGCTTGCCCAGAGCGGTCCACTCGGGCATCTGGTTGAGCCTGGTACGGCCTGCTGCGTTCATCTCGGACATCAGTCCATTCTTCTCGTACCTGCGTACATGCCCCGCTCCGTCCAACCTAATTGATCGGGCGGACGAGTGCGGCGACCAGCGCTCTCGGGCGCACGGGCCGGTGGCGCTACGCAGTCCGGCCGGACACCCGAGTGGGTTCCGGCCGGAATATCACGGTGCTAGATCTCGCCCCGCAGCTTCGCCAGGGCCTCGGCGAGGATCGCCTCGCCGTCCTCGTCGCTGCGGCGCTCGCGCACATACGCGAGGTGGGTCTTGTACGGCTCGGTGCGCGGTGGGTCCGGGGGGTTGTCGCTGTCCTGACCTGCCGGGAACCCGCAGCGCGGGCAGTCCCAGGTCTCCGGGACCTGTGCGTCGTGGGCGAAGCTCGGCTGCGTCTCGTGCCCGTTCGAGCACCAGAAGGAGATGCGCAGCCGCGGTGCGGACTCGCCCCGCTCGGCCTCCCCCATCGGCCCCGCTCCGACCCGGCTTCCCCGGATCGCGTTGCCACTTGCCACGGTCGTAACTCCCTGCGTGATGGTGCTCGAAGGTGCCCCAGTCTACGTAAGGCCCAACGCGCGTCCAGTGATTGGAGTTACACCCCGCACCGAATCGCCGGCGACACGCGGGGAGTGCGCGGACACCGAGGGTCAGTTCTTGAGCTTCATCAGCAGACCGAGCACGACGATGCACGCGAACCAGAGCAGGGCGAGCACCACGGTGATGCGGTCGAGGTTGCGCTCGGCGACCGAGGAGCCGCCGACGGACGACTGCATGCCGCCACCGAACATGTCGGAGAGGCCGCCGCCCTTCCCCTTGTGCATCAGCACCAGCAGCATCAGCAGCAGGCTGAAGACGATCAGGGCGATCGAGAACCCCAGAATCACGGCTGGACCAACTTCCTCGGAACTCATAACGGACGAAGGGGCCGGACGGCTGCTGCCAGCCGTCTCGGCCCCGCAAGGGTACGACGGATCCGCGCTAGCGCATACTCACTGGTCGCGGAAGCGGACGATCTTGACGAACTCGTCGGCGTCGAGGGCGGCGCCGCCGATCAGCGCACCGTCCACATCGGGCTGCGCCATGATCGCGGCGACGTTCCCGGACTTGACGGAGCCGCCGTACTGGATGCGGACCTTGTCGGCCAGCTCCTGCGAGTACAGCTCGGCCAGCCGGCCGCGGATCGCCCCGCAGACCTCCTGGGCGTCCTCGGGGGTGGCGACCTCGCCGGTCCCGATGGCCCACACCGGCTCGTACGCGATCACGACCGACTCGGCGTCGTCGGCCGGGACGTCCTTGAGCCCGCCGTCGAGCTGGCTGAGCGTGTACGCGACCTGCTGGCCGGCCTTGCGGATGTCCAGGCCCTCGCCGACGCAGAGGATCGGGGTGATGCCGTGCTTGTAGGCGGCCTTCACCTTGGCGTTGCAGACCTCGTCGGTCTCGGCGTGGTACTGGCGGCGCTCGCTGTGCCCGACGGCCACGTAGGAGCACTTCAGCTTGGCCAGCATCGGCCCGGAGACCTCACCGGTGTAGGCACCGGAGTCGTGCGCCGAGATGTCCTGGGCGCCGTACTTGATCTTCAGCTTGTCGCCGTCGACGAGGGTCTGGACGGAGCGCAGGTCGACGAAGGGCGGCAGGACCGCCACCTCGACGGCGTCGTAGTCCTTGTCGGAGAGCGCGAAGGAGAGCTTCTGGACGTGGGCGATGGCCTCCAGGTGGTTGAGGTTCATCTTCCAGTTGCCCGCCATCAGCGGGGTGCGGGTCTGTGTCATGAGGTTTGTCAGTTCTCCAGTGCGGCGAGGCCGGGAAGCGTCTTGCCTTCGAGGTATTCGAGGCTGGCGCCGCCACCGGTCGAGATGTGTCCGAACTTGTTCTCGTCGAAGCCCAGAATACGGACCGCGGCGGCGGAGTCGCCGCCGCCGACGACCGTGAAGGCAGGGCTGTCGAGGAGCGCCTGCGCGACGGCGCGGGTGCCGTCGGCGTAGTCGGGGTGCTCGAAGACGCCCATCGGGCCGTTCCAGAAGACGGTGGCCGCGTCGGCGAGCTTCGATGCGTAGAGCTTGTTGGTCTCGGGGCCGTTGTCCAGGCCCATCTGCCCGGCCGGGATCGCGTCCGCCGGAACGGTCTCGGGGTGCGTCGGCTCCTTGGCCTTGAGGTCGGGGAACTGCGCGGAGACCACGACGTCGACGGGGAGCACGAACTCCACGCCCTTGGCCTTGGCGCGCTCCAGATACTCCTGGACCACCGGGATCTGGTCCTCCTGGAGGAGGGAGCTGCCGACCTCGTGGCCCTGGGCCTTGAGGAAGGTGTACGCCATGCCGCCGCCGATGAGGATGCGGTCGGCGCGCTCCAGGAGGTGGTCGATGACGCCGAGCTTGTCGGAGACCTTGGCGCCGCCGAGTACCACGGCGTACGGGCGCTTGACGTCGGACGTCAGCTTCTTGAGTACGGCGACCTCGGTGGCGATGAGGTAGCCGGCGGCGTGCGGCAGGCGCGCCGGGAGGTCATAGACCGAGGCGTGCTTGCGGTGCACGGCGCCGAAGCCGTCACCGACGTAGAGGTCGGCCAGCTCCGCGAGCTGATCGGCGAAGGCGCCGCGCTCGGCGTCGTCCTTCGAGGTCTCACCGGCGTTGAAGCGGAGGTTCTCGATGACGGCGACCTGGCCGTCGGCGAGGGCGGCCACCGTGGCCCTGGCGGAATCGCCGACCGTGTCGGTGGCGAACGCGACGTCGGCGCCGAGGAGTTCACCGAGGCGCGCCGCGGCGGGGGCGAGCGAGAACGCCGGGTCGGGGGCGCCCTTCGGGCGGCCCAGGTGCGAGGCGACGACGACACGCGCGCCGGCCTCCGCGAGCTTGGCCACGGTCGGCTGGACGGCGCGGATCCGGCCGTCGTCGGTGATGGTGGTGCCGGAGAGCGGCACATTGAGATCGGCGCGGACGAATACCCGCTTGCCCGCGACCCCTTCGGCGAGAAGTTCGTCGATGGTCTTCATCAGTTCCTGGACTCCTTGGACGATCTGGACAGGCCACGGGGCCCGGACTGCGCTTCGTCGCGCAG